>CAKSAW010000087.1 GCA_934437695.1 uncultured Blautia sp.
ACTGCTGTAAGGCCTGCAAGCATAGCTGCTGTTAATGTGATTGCCATAGCTTTTCTCTTCATCATGTTATTACCTCCTTGTGATAATTGTTTTGGGTTGATTGTAACTTTTCAGCAGTCCACCAACTGTGAAGATACTGAAGATTTTCTTATTTTGCCAGATTTCTGACTGATGCACCGGGGAAAAGTCTTCCATCAACGGTGAATTTATCGATGATCGTTGTTTTAGGATTTTCGATAAGATCAATCAGCTTCTGTGCGGCAAGCCGTCCAATCGTTTCTGTGTCCTGACACAGAGTTGTCAGCCGTGGCTCCAGGATGCGTGCAAAAGTAAGTCCGTCATAGCCTGCAATGGAAATATCATCTGGTATTCGAAGTCCACGTTCGTGGATTTCATTGATGCCACCCAGTGCGGAGAAGTCATCCGGATAGAGGATACAGGTAGGAGGATCTTTCAGATCCAGAAGCTCTGAAGTTGCTATTGCTGCAGCTTCTGCATCTCGATAAGGAATGACTGGCATATATTCATCAGGTATATCGATTCGTTTTTTCTGGAGAGTTCTGTAAAAACTTCCAAGTCTGTTTCGTGTGACAGAGGAATCTTCTCCGTGAATATAGGCAATCTTTCTGTGTCCCCGTTCAAGAATATAAGAGACAAGTTCTTCCATTCCCTGAATGTTGTTGGAAACAACAGCAATTCTTCCATCAAATACATGATCGATAGTGACTACCGGTATCTCGGACTGTACCAGGCGCTGTACCTCTTCTGTAAAAAAATTGATACAGGCGATCACCACTCCATCGACTCCACGGTAACGGCAGTGCTCATAATAACTGAGATGCTGACCGGAGAGGTTTCCGCTGGTAAAAGTGATGTCATATCCTCTGGATTCGGCAGTGCGTTTAAAGCTTTCCAGTACATGATTGAAATAATCATGGGTGAGGCCACTCATGGCTTCGTCTACAAAAAGTACGCCAAGATTATAACTGCGTCTGGTCTTTAGTGCTCTTGCTGAGGAATTTGGAAGATATCCCATTTCTGATGCAGTCTTCAAAATAAGCTGTCGGGTTTCTTCGCTGATATCCGAATAACCATTAAGTGCTTTGCTGACGCTTGCAACAGATACGTTACATTGTTTTGCGATGTCTTTCATGGATACCATATTATAGTCCAGCCTTTTCTGTTTTTGCTTCTAAAACGTTTTCGCAAGCTAATCGTACTTTATTTTCAGATAAAATTCAAGTATTTTTGTTGTATTTGTATAATTTATCCCTGTTGCACAAAAAAGAATTTATAATAATTTATTAATTTCACAAAAAACAGGCTTTAATATAACGAAAAGTTTCGCGATGATCTTACGGAAGTTAAAATAACAGTTGTGAAATATTTTGACTGCTAAAAATGTAGTTGATTTTTTTGAAAAACTGAATTATACTGTGATAAATCCAATCTAAACTATATAATAAACATATAAATTCTGAACGTATTCGTTTTCGCAAGTCTGTTTTCGGCCTTTTCTTCACAAGTGTTTATTTATTCTTTTTAAGGAGGCTTTTCAATGAAATTCGGATATTTTGACGACAAGGCGAAAGAATATGTTATCACTACACCACATACACCATTACCCTGGATCAATTATCTGGGAAGTAATGATTTCTTTTCACTGATCTCCAACACCTGCGGAGGATATAGCTTTTATAAAGATGCAAAATTGTTGCGAATTACCAGGTACCGTTATAATAATATTCCTGCAGATTCCAACGGAAAGTATTATTATATTAATGATGACGGAGTAATCTGGAATCCGGGAACTATGCCGTCTGCAACAGAAACAGATACTTATGAATGCAGACATGGTCTTGGATACAGTCGCTTCTGTTCTTCGAAAAATAATCTAAAAGCAGAGCTTCTGGTTTTTGTGCCCTCTGATGCTTCATGTGAGATCAATTGTCTGAAACTGAAAAATAACTCTGAAACTGAAAAAAATATTTCTCTGTTCTCATACGTGGAATTCTGCCTCTGGAATGCAGTGGATGACGCATCGAACTTCCAGAGAAATTTAAGTATCGGAGAAGTGGAAGTACAGGGGAGTACGATTTATCATAAGACAGAATACAGAGAAAGAAGGAAACATTACAGTTTCTTTACAGTAAATACACAGGTGGACAATTATGATACCAACAGAGATGCTTTTCTGGGAGCAGGAAACGGGAATGCTTTTCCGGAAGCTGTATGTAAGAAAAAATGCAGTAACTCTATTGCAAGCGGATGGTATCCCATTGCTGCACATCAGATAGATCTGACTCTGCTGCCGGGAGAGGAAAAAGAATTTGTTTTTATGCTGGGATATTGTGAAAATCCGGCAGATGATAAATGGGAAGCTCCCGGAATTATCAATAAAACCTCTGCAAAAGCATTGATTGAAAGATTTAATACAATGGAAAAAGCGATGCAGGCCTTTGCAGAACTGAAAAATTACTGGGAAACATTGCTGGCACGCTTTGCAGTCGTCAGCGAGAACGAACATATTGACCGCATGGCAAATATCTGGAATCAATATCAGTGTATGGTAACCTTCAATATGTCCAGATCAGCATCTTATTACGAATCAGGAACAGGACGGGGGATGGGGTTTCGCGATTCTTGCCAGGATCTTCTGGGATTTGTGCATCTTATCCCGGAGCGGGCAAGGGAAAGGATTATTGATATAGCATCTACACAGTTTCCGGATGGAAGTGCATATCATCAGTACCAGCCGCTGACAAAACAGGGGAATCTGGATGTTGGAAGCGGATTTAATGACGACCCGTTATGGCTGATCGCAGCAGTAGCAGCATATATCAAAGAGACTGGTGATTATGGGATACTTGATGTGCAGGTACCCTTTGATTGTAAGAAGGGAACAGAGGTACCGCTTTTTGAACATCTGGAGAAATCTTTTCATTACACAGTAACCCATCTTGGTCCTCACAAACTTCCTCTGATCGGAAGGGCAGACTGGAATGACTGCCTGAATCTGAACTGTTTTTCCAGTGAACCTGGAGAATCCTTTCAGACAACAGGGCCGTCGGAAGGCCCTGTGGCAGAATCTGTATTTATTGCAGGTATGTTTGTGAAATATGGAAAAGAATTTGAGGAGCTCTGTGAGCGGACCGGGCACACAGAACTTGCAAAAGAAGCAGGGAAAGCAGTGGATGAGATGTATCAGGCAGTGCTGGATAATGGATGGGACGGAGAATGGTTCCTGCGTGCCTATGATGCACAGTCTGAAAAGGTTGGTTCAAAAGAATGCGAAGAAGGAAAGATTTTTATTGAACCACAGGGATTCTGTGTTATGGCAGGAATCGGCAAGGAAGAAGGAATAGCAGAAAAAGCTCTGGACTCTGTGAATGAATTGCTGGAAACAAAGTATGGAATAATGATCCTTCAGCCGGCTTATACAAGATACCATCTGGAACTTGGGGAAATTACTTCTTATCCGCCTGGATATAAAGAAAATGCAGGAATTTTCTGCCACAACAATCCGTGGATTTCCATTGCGGAGACTGTGCTTGGAAGAGGAAACAGGGCATTTGAGGTTTATCGTAAAATATGTCCATCTTATATTGAGGAAATCAGTGATATTCACCGGACAGAACCATATGTATATTCGCAGATGATCGCGGGAGCTGATGCACCAGGATTTGGAGAGGCAAAAAACAGTTGGCTGACAGGAACTGCAGCGTGGACATTTGTAAACCTGTCACAGGCGCTTCTTGGTATTCTGCCAGGATATGATGGTTTGATCGTAGACCCCTGCCTTCCGGAAACGTTTGGCGATTTTAAAGTGAACCGTCATTTTAGAGGGGCGGATTATCATATTGAGATCCATAAACCGAAAGGTGTGCAGAAAGGAGTCAGATGGATTGAGGTAGATGGTGAGAGGATAAATGGAAACCAGATTCCTATGGTCAATGGCAGAAACGAATACCATGTAATTGTACAGATGGGATAACTGATAAATAAAAGTCCCCACCCATTGCTTATTGCCTGATGCAATTAAAGCAGAGGGTGGGGACTTATTTGAACAGGTTAAAGTAAAATACCTGTTTTATTTATTTTCTTCCTGAACTTCGATTTTACGAATTGTCTTGTTTTTGATTTCTTCTTTGATGGATGTAAGGAATTCACCAAGATCTTTCATTCCTTCATCACCAAGGTAACGGCTTCTTACGGAAACCTTGCCTTCTTCTTCCTCTTTGGCGCCAACAATGAGCATGTATGGAACTCTTGCAAGGCGTGCTTCGCGGATCTTGTAGCCCATCTTTTCGGAACGCTGGTCAACAGAGCAGCGGATTCCGTTTTCTTTTAACTGAGCTTCAACTTTGGCAGCATAGTCGTGGAATTTCTCGGAAATTGGAATCACACGAACCTGTTCCGGGCAGAGCCATGTCGGGAACATACCTGCATATTTCTCAATGAGCCATGCCAGTGTTCTCTCGTAGCATCCCATGGATGTACGATGGATGATGTATGGACGCTGTTTTTCACCGTTTTCATCGATATAATACATGTCGAACTGTTCAGCCAGAAGAGCATCCCACTGAATCGTGATCATAGTATCTTCTTTTCCGTATACGTTCTTGGCATTGATATCAACTTTAGGTCCGTAGAATGCAGCTTCGCCAACATCCTCTGTAAATGGAATGTTCAGTTCTTCAAGCATCTGACGGATATGAGCTTCTGTCTGATCCCACACTTCTGCATCACCGATGTATTTCTCTCTGTTGTTAGGATCCCATTTGGAAAGGTGATAGGTTACGTCCTCCTCTACACCAAGAACCTGCAGACAGTACTGTGCAAGTGCGATACAGTCTTTAAATTCTTTTACCATCTGGTCAGGTCTTACAATCAGATGACCTTCGGAGATCGTGAACTGACGTACACGTGTCAGACCATGCATTTCCCCGGAATCCTCATTACGGAACAGAGTGGATGTTTCACCGTAACGAAGAGGCAGATCACG
>CAKSAW010000088.1 GCA_934437695.1 uncultured Blautia sp.
GAGAGAGAAGACTTCATGGTAGATCCGCCTAAGAAATATAAGAGAATGTTCCCGGGCACAGAGGTTCGTCTTATGAATGCATATTTTGTAACCTGTACAGGATATGAAGCTGATGAAGATGGAACTGTACGTGTTGTACACTGCACTTATGACCCTGCAACAAAGGGCGGCAATGCACCGGATGGCAGAAAAGTAAAAGGAACCATTCACTGGGTAGAAGCAAGCCAGGCAGGAAAAGCAGAAGTACGTCTTTACGAGAATATCGTAGATGAGGAGAAAGGTGTATATAATAAAGAGGATGGTTCTCTTAACGTAAATCCTAATTCTCTGACAAAAGTTACTGCATATGTAGAGCCTGCACTTATGGAAGCAAAAGGTTACGACAGCTTCCAGTTTGTAAGAACAGGATTCTTCTGCGCAGATATCCATGATTCAAAAGAGGGAACACCGGTATTTAACCGTATTGTATCTCTTAAGAGTTCGTTTAAGCTTCCAAAAGCATGATAGAACGATATATAATATATATATTACGGTAAATAAAAAATCAGCCAGGCATATAAGATGTCTGGCTGATTTTTATAATATTGTTTGATGCTTATTCTTCGGATTCGGATGCGGCATCCATAGTTTCTTCGAAATCTTTAGGTTCGCTGGCATCTTCTTCCTCATCAATATCCCTGATCTCAACTTCGGCAGTTGTGTCAGATGGTTCTTCAGAACTGTCATCAGCTGTCTGTTCGCAGGTATGCTCCCAGGACTGGAAGTCCTCAGCAGGTTCCTGTTCTTCTTCGGTGATTTCTTCCTCATCAGTCAGATCGAAATCATCAAAGTCATCTTCGAAATCAAAATCCTCTTTGCAAGATCCTTTTTTTGCAATAAGGGCAGCTACGGCGCCGGCAGCTGCTGCTGTAAGAGCACCTACTGCAACATATCCCCAGTATTTATTCATTTTAGCCATGATAATAACAAACTCCTTTCTGATATTCTCCTATTTCTGAGAGTATGATAAAGATTATTGTCAGTGCCATTATCAGCAGAACAGACAGTAATCCCGTTCAGGTATAGGCTATTACTATTCTAATACTTTTCATATAAAAAGAAAAGAAAAATTTTATGAAAGAGTTGATGAAAGCAGTTGCATAGCCCCAAAATACAAGGTATACTATGACAGGAAAGAAGAGGTTGTTTATGAAAAGAATTATTTTGGCATCTGCTTCACCGAGACGGAAAGAATTGCTGGAACGGGCAGGTGTGGATTTTGAAGTGATACCTGCAACAGGTGAAGAAAACCGTATTTCAGATGATCCGAAAGTGGCAGTTCAGCAGCTGGCAGGAGATAAAGCGGCATCTGTCATGCATACTGTAGAAAACAGTGCAGATGGAACTGTTGTGATCGGTTCTGATACAGTAGTTGTGTTTGAGAACATGATCCTGGGCAAACCCGTTGATGCAGAAGATGCAGTGAATACGTTAAAGAAACTTCAGGGAAATACCCATCAGGTGTATACAGGCGTTTCTGTATGGGAAAAAAAGAATGGAATCTGGACAGAATATAGTTTTTATGAGAGTACAGATGTGACCTTCTATCCGGTCTCAGATGAAGAAATCAGAGAGTATGTTTCCACAGGAGAGCCGATGGATAAAGCAGGAAGCTATGGTATCCAGGGACTTTTTGGCATTTATGTAAAGGGCATTTGCGGAGATTATAATAATGTGGTAGGACTTCCTGTTGCCAGACTGTTTTATGAAATGAAGAAATCAGGAATTGATTTAAGGGGATAACAGAAGATGATTAAAGCATGTATATTTGACTTAGATGGAACACTGGCTGATACGCTGGATTCCATGGCATATGTGACAAATATTATTATGGAAAAGTTTGGACTGAAAACACTTCCGGTAGATAATTTCAGATATTATAGCGGTGAGGGTGCAAGTATGCTGATACGCCGTGCGCTTAAAGATGCCGGAGATCCGGAACTTATCCATTATGAAGAAGGAGAGAAGCTTTACAGAGAAATGTTCGCAGCAGATCCGATGTACAAAGTTGTTCCATATAAGGGAATGCCTGAGACTTTGAAGGAACTGAAGAAACATGGCATGAAGCTGGCAGTCTGCTCTAATAAGCCCCATCCTGCAGCTGTAAAAGTTATAGCGCAGCTTTTTGGAGAAGAATTTGATATGGTAGTAGGACAGAGTGAAGCTATCCGAAGAAAACCCGCACCGGACGGACCATTGATGGTTGCTGAGAAATTTGGTGTAAAACCGGAAGAATGTATGTATGTAGGTGATACCAGTACAGACATGAAAACAGGGAAAGCAGCCGGAATGTTTACTGTAGGTGCACTCTGGGGGTTCCGTGACAGAAAGGAACTGAATGAGAATGGTGCAGATCTTGTCGCTGAGAAACCGACAGATCTTGTGAAGATATGCGAGGAACACGGAAATGATTAAGCTGATTGCAAGTGATCTGGATGGAACGCTGCTTTTAAATAAGGCTCAGTCTCTGCCAGAAGAGATTTTTCCGCTGATCAGACAGTTGAAGGAACTTGGGATCATGTTTGTTGCAGCCAGTGGAAGACAGTATCCTAATATGACAAAGCTGTTTGCACCTGTTGTTTCGGATATTTCCTATATATGCGAAAACGGAGCGCTTGCAGTAGATCATGATCAGGTACTGTATCAGGATTCTATTGACAGAAAGCTTGCAGAAGAGATTATTTCTGCGATCATGTCAAAGAAGGATGCGGAGTTTACCTGTTCCGCCAAAGATTATCATTATCTGATGCCAAAAACAAAGAAATTTCATGATCACATGTTATATGAAGTGAAAAACGAATGCCGATTTGTGGACAGTCTGGATGAAATGACTGATCCAATCATGAAACTAGCCGTATTTGAGCCGGCTGGTCTTACAGAAGAATCTGTAAAATACTGGACAGGAAGATTTGGAAAAGATTGTGTTGTTGTTACTTCAGGAAATGAATGGATCGATTTTGTTCCCTTTGGTACAAATAAGGCAAAAGGAATCAGAGAATACCAGAAACGATATCATATTTCGCCGGAGGAGTGTATTGCATTCGGAGACGAATATAATGATATAGAAATGCTTAAGGCAGTAAAATACGGATTTGCCATGGCTCATTCCAAGGAGGGGGTACGGGCTGCTGC
Source organism: uncultured Blautia sp. (assembly GCA_934437695.1). Lineage (GTDB taxonomy): Bacteria > Bacillota > Clostridia > Lachnospirales > Lachnospiraceae > Blautia_A. Next base: position 3,172 of record CAKSAW010000088.1, read on the forward strand.
GTCCTATGTGACAGAACGCGTTGAGCCGTTCCTTGAGAAACTGATCAGGGCAAAGGGAAATATTGAGGAGGTAATTTGAAATGTACACAGAAGAATGTATTAATGCTTTTCTGGAAAATCAGGGACAGCTTTTTCCACAGCCTGTGGCAGAATCCTATGAGGCAGCAGAAGCATTCCTTGAGGATTGCATGGCACAGGTGGTGGATTCTATTGCAGAAGTCAGAGAATATCTGGAGGAAGCCGGCGCTGATGTGGATGGAATGTCAGATGAAGAACTGGAAGAAGCAAGTGAAGTTTTTACACTTCCGGATGGAAGATATCTGATCGTAGAGGGATAAAGGATTCGGAAATATCAATAATGTCAGCTGGGCAGAATGAGCATAAAAGTATATGTCAGTCCCTGAGTATCGGAGTAAATTAAAATCTGATACTCAGGGACTGTGCTTGTTTTTGAGAAAGGCATCAGAGAAAATACAGATTACATTCTCTGAAAGTGCGATGCTATAATGGCTTTATACAGAGAATGAGAACGATGCTGTGGTCTGTTCCGGGGGATGAAATGAGCAGACATAAAGTGCATTGCAAATTCTATCATAAATGAAAAGGAGGACTACAGATGGAGAGAAAGAGATTTCTTGCAGTTGTAATGACTGTGATGATGGTTATTTCAATGATCCCATCCATGGTTTTTGCGGCAGCTCCGTCAGGAGAACTGGGTGGCAGGCTTAAAATTAAAGGACTTGCTGCGGTAGGCACAACAGTAAGTGCAGATTATTCAAAAGTTACACCAGAGGGCGTGACAGATGAAGATTTTACTTTTTCATGGTCAAGGCAGACCGGAGAGAAAGATTTAACTCAGGTAGGTACTGAGAAGACTTATATGATCACTCAGGATGATCTGGGATACAAACTGGTGCTTGATCTTACACCTACAAATGAAAGTGGATTGACTGGCAAACTTAGTGCAAAGACTGTGGAAGTGGCTGCTACAGAAGAAGAGGCAAAAGCTGCAGCAGAACAGGCTGCTGAGGCAGAGGATGAGAAGCCTGAGGAAACTGCTGCTGAGACAGAAGGTGCACAGCTGGAAGAAGATACAGATGAGTCCGAGAAGGCACAGCTGGAAGAAACTACAGATGAAGATGAAGGTAATTCCGAAAATCAGGAAGCAGATGGAACAGAAGTTGAACAGCAGGATAATGAGGATCAGGCTACAGAAGGTTACCTGGAGGAAACTACAGAAGCCCCAGATGATTCCCAGATGAAAATATATACAGAGGAGCAGCTTCAGGTAGATGAGAATGGAAATGAGCAGAAAGATGATAAGACATCTTATGAAGCAACAGCCTTTGTAGAGGACAGTGAAGAACAAATCTGTGATTTTGGAACTTTAAAGGGTGATCCTGAAGATACGGAAGCAAGGTATGTACAGATCACAAACACAGGCAGTGAGACCTTGAATTTTCAGGAAATCAGTCCTGAGCATTTTATGGTTCAGGATATTACGGAGCCGTTGAAATCAGGGGAATCTGTAAGTGTATGGATACAGCCAAGAGAAGAACTTGAGCCAGGCGAGTATGATGATATGATCACATATCACACAGAAGAAGGTGCGGAGGTCTCTTTTGAAGCGAAGGTCATTGTGGAGAATAAGGATGAT
>CAKSAW010000089.1 GCA_934437695.1 uncultured Blautia sp.
TTTGCCATGTATTATTATTTAAGAGAACTAAAAGGATATGATGTAAATATTATAGGTCTTGATCTGAAAACAGATGTCATTGAGAAATGTAATTCTCTGGCACTTAGATACGGATATGAGAAGTTACATTTCTATCATGGAGACATTGCGGATTATGAAGGAGTGTCCTGTGTGGATATGGTTGTAACACTTCATGCCTGTGATACAGCTACAGATCATGCGCTTGCCAAGGCTGTGGAATGGGGAGCAGAAGTGATCCTTTCCGTGCCATGCTGTCAGCATGAAGTCAATAAGCAAATCAGGAATGAAATGTTGGAGCCGGTTCTGCGCTATGGAATCCTGAAAGAGAGAATGTCTGCGCTGATCACAGACGGTATACGTGCAAATCTTCTGGAGAGCAGAGGATATGATACACAGATTCTGGAATTTATTGATATGGAGCATACACCGAAGAATCTTCTGATCAGAGCAGTGAAAACAGGCAAAAAATCAGATCAGGATAAGGTGCAGGAAATGCTCACTGAATTAAATATTCATCCTACACTGGACAGACTGCTGAATGAAAAAGAGAGGGAAGGAAGTGTATGATGAAAAGGATACTGAAAAAAGCAGGTATTCTTCTTCTGGTATTTTTGCTTGGAGTGGCAGGTACTGCATTACTTCTCAACAGCAAATCTACAGATAACCGATCTGACTTTAATGATGCAGTGCTGCCGGAAGTTATGATAGATATGAACGGCACGCTGATAAATCGCATGTATGGATATGCACAGCCCATGCAGGCTGATTTTACCAGAGACAGTGTGACTCCGCTGGATACGTCAAAGAAACTGACATTTAAGGTGAATCCCTATGATTCTGATGTGAAAAGTTTTTCCTATGAGATCCGTACATCTGATGGAAGCAAAGTGCTTGAGAACAAGAAGATCAAAAATCTTCAGAAAGAAGATGCATATCTTTCTGTTGCTGTGGAGATTGGCAGTGACCTGCGTATGAATCAGGAATACTCTATGCAGATCACACTGGAACTGGACAAAAGCACTGCATATTATTATACAAGAGTTGTCTCCAGATCACAGGTGCATGCATCAGATTATGCAGCTTTTGTAAAATATTTTTGTGAAGCATGTCTGGACAAAAATTCAGCAGATGAATTAGGCAGTTATCTGGAACCGCAGACAACAGGAGCAGCGACTAATTATGCAGGAATCAATATTAATTCGTCTCTCAGTGAGGTCAGTTGGGGAACATTGGCACCGCAGCTTTATCAGGAAGGAATTCCTGTTATTAAAGATATCAATGAAACAACTGCCAGTATTGTGATAGAATATCAGATCACATCCCAGAATGACAATGAAGAGATAGAATTATATGATGTAAAAGAGTTCTACAGAATGAAATATCAGGATACCAGAATTTATCTTCTGGATTTCCAGCGCTCTGCAGATCAGGTGTTTGATGGTACACTTCCTGTTTATTCTGATGACGGGATCATCCTGGGAGTGCGTGATAAAAACGTAGAGTATATGATGAATGATGCTGCTACAGTGATAGCCTTTGTCCAGGAAGGGGATCTGTGGTCCTACTCACCGGGGAATGAAAAAGTAAATCAGATATTCAGCTTCAGAAAAAAACAGGATGGAGATTTTCGTGATTCCAGGACGCAGCATGATATCAAGATCGTCAGGGTAACAGATGAAGGAGATATAGATTTCGTACTTTACGGATATATGAACAGAGGAAGTCATGAAGGATACGAAGGAATTGGAGTCTATCATTATAATCACGATAAAAATGTGGCAGAGGAAAGAGCGTTTATTCCTGTTTCAGAATCGTTTGAATTTCTGAAAAAGGATCTTGAGAAATTATCCTATGTCAATGAAGAAAATGAACTGTTCCTTATTCTGGCAAAGAATCTATACAGAATCAATATTGAAGATAATTCCAGCGAAATTCTTGAAAAAGGAATAAAAAATACAAATTTTGTATCTTCTGATAATAATGACCATGCGGCCTGGCTGGTTTCAGAGGGTGATGAAAAGGGAAATATCAAAGAGATTGATTTTGATACCTGTGCAACACGTCTGATCGCACCTCAGAAAGGACAGAGACTTCGTGCTGTTGGATTTATGAATGAGGATCTGATCTACGGTATCCTGAATAAATCAGATATACTTACAGATGAGGAAGGGCACAGATCAGAGGGAATCCGTATTCTTCGTATTGAAGATTTTGAAGGCAATGTAAAAAAGGAATATCAGAAAGAGGGGCTTTATATTACTGATGTTTCTGTGGGAAATACTCTTATTGAATTTGAACTTTCAGCAAAGTCCGGAGATACTTCATATGTTGCACAGAAGAAGGATACGATCATGAATAATAAGAAGGCAGCAGCTAATACAGTCAAGATAGAACTTGTTTCTGCATCCAGGACCGGTGTCCGTGTAAAACTGGCATTTAATGGAACAAAGCAGACGAATTCTCCGCTGGCTATGTATGCAAAGGTAAGCAGTACAGATCAGACAGATATTGTACTGAATACACAGATTCCGCAGGAAGCGGCATATTATGTTTATGGACAGGGCGGACTGGACAGCATGTATACAGATCCGGCAAAGGCTGTACAGCGTGCAGACACACTGGGCGGTGTGGTTTTGAACCGTGCGCAGCAGTATGTATGGGAACGTGGAAATAAGAAGACAAAAACACAGATGGATACAGAAGGGCTTCCGGATATTGTTCGTGAGGGAATCTATGATATAAAAGCTCTGAAAAAGAGCCTTAAGAAAACAGGCACAGTGATAGATCTTTCAGGCTGTAGTCTGGACAGCGTATTATATGAGGTAAGTGCCCAGCGTCCTGTAATTGCCAAGACAGGTGCAAATACAAGCGTAGTGATCGTAGGATATGATGAGTATAATACTTATTTATATGATCCGGTAAAAAAAGAAACATATCCATATGGAATGAATGACAGTACAGATCTGTTCCAAAAAGCGGGAAATGTATTTATCACATATATAGAGGCAGTGGATTACTGATCATAAAATCGCAAAAATGCTTCTTTACATTTGGGCAATATTTGAGTATGCTAAAGAGGACAAACAGTGGCAGAGAAATTTATTGTTTAAATTAAGTTATTGTGAAAAATGACACAGTAACAGCGAAACGGAGGAACGTACCAAATGTTATATGAAAACATTAAAAAATTAGTACAGTACGGAGTGGAAACAGGACTGACACCGGCCTGCGAGAAGAATTATACAATAAATCTTCTTCTGGATGTCTTTAAAGAAGACGAATATGTGGAGCCTGAAGAAGAGTATACAGACATTGATCTGGAAGAAGTACTGAATGCGCTTCTGGATGAAGCTGTAAAGAGAAATCTTATTGAGGACAGTATTGTTTACAGAGATCTTTTTGATACAAGGATCATGAATTGTCTGATGCCGCGTCCTGCACAGGTACAGAAGGAATTCTGGAGCAGATATGAAAAAGATCCACAGGAAGCAACGGATTACTTCTATAAACTCAGCCAGGACAGTGATTATATTCGTCGTTATCGTGTAAAGAAAGATCAGAAATGGGCAGTAGACAGTGAATATGGTAAAATCGATATCACTATCAATCTTTCCAAACCGGAAAAAGATCCGAAGGCAATCGCAGCTGCTAAGCTTGTGAAGTCAAGCAGTTATCCGAAATGTCTTCTTTGTCCGGAAAATGAAGGATATGCAGGAAGAGTCAATCATCCTGCCAGAGAGAATCACAGGATCATTCCTATCACTGTAAATGACAGCCCGTGGGGATTCCAGTATTCTCCATATGTGTATTACAATGAGCATTGTATCGTTTTTAACAGCCAGCATGTTCCGATGAAAATAGAGAAGAATACATTTATCAAGCTTTTTGACTTTGTGAAGCTTTTTCCGCATTATTTCCTCGGATCAAATGCAGACCTGCCGATCGTAGGTGGTTCTATTTTAAGCCACGATCATTTCCAGGGAGGACATTATACTTTTGCAATGGCAAAAGCACCGATCGAGAAACATGTGACTATCCCGGGATATGAGGATGTAGAAGCAGGTATTGTCAAATGGCCTCTTTCAGTTTTAAGGATCCGTCATAAAGATGAGAAGAGACTGATAGAGCTTGCCACACATATTCTGGAAGCGTGGAGAGGCTATACAGACGAAAGCGCATTTGTCTTTGCTGAAACTGACGGAGAACCGCACAATACGATCACACCGATCGCCCGCAAATCCGGAGATATGTTTGAACTGGATCTTACACTTAGAAATAACATTACTACAGATGAACATCCTCTTGGTGTATATCATCCTCATGCAGAGTATCACCACATTAAGAAAGAGAATATTGGTCTGATCGAAGTAATGGGACTTGCTGTACTTCCGGCAAGATTAAAAGAAGAATTGGAACTTCTGGCAGAATATATTCTGGAGGGAAAAGATATTTCTTCCAATGAGAAGATTGAGAAACATGCAGCATGGGTTGCAGAATTCCTTCCGAAATATGACAAACTTGATAAAGACAACATTCAGGATGTTCTCAGAAAAGAAGTCGGCAATGTATTCGTCCATGTACTGGAAGATGCCGGCGTATATAAATGTACTGCAGAAGGCAGAGAAGCATTTATGAGATTTGTAAATACATTATAAGAAATATTGCCAAACATAAGAAAGCAGTGTTTACATAGCAGAATAATAAATATGGTATTATCTGTATGATATGGTATTATCTGTATGATAAACAGTGGTCGGACTGCATTCATTTGATTATGAGCAGCCTGGCTGTGATTCTGAA
>CAKSAW010000090.1 GCA_934437695.1 uncultured Blautia sp.
TGTTGAAGGAACCGGGAAATTCCCCAAAGGTATCTGCAAGCCTGAGGGAGAATGAAAAATATCTGAGAAGCAGGCTTGAGAATTGCAGTGATATTCTGATCCGTCCCATGAGGCTGGGGGATAAGCAGAAGGTGGATTGCCTTATGATCTATATTGAAGTTGCAGTTTCCAATATGATGCTGGATGACTCTGCCATTGGCAGGATGATCAATCATTTCTGGCAGATATCTCCGGAGCAGATCCAGGAATTTATTCAGCATAACAGTCTTGGAATCGCAGATGTAAAAAAGCTGGAAGGTCTTGATGAGGCCATAGATGCCATGCTGGCAGGAAATGCGGTATTTTTTGTAGACGGATATGACAAGGCAATGAAAATCTCCAGCAAGGGATATCCTTCCATGGGAGTGATGGAGGCTGAGTCTGAGAAGGTTATCCGGGGTTCCAGGGAGGGATTTTCGGACAGTGTGAAAAGTAACAGTGCGCTTGTCAGAAAAAGGCTTCGTGATACCAGACTTAAGGTGGAGGAATATTGGATCGGTGTGCGTTCTCATACACTGACGCAGATATTATATATGGAGGATCTGGTACATGAAGGACTTCTGGAGGAGGTAAAGGAGCGCCTGGAAGAATTTCAGATCGACGGGATCCTTGACAGTGGTATGATCGAACAGCTGACAGAGGATGCATGGTATTCTCCTTTTCCACAGTATCAGACAACTGAGCGCCCGGACCGGGCTGTTCAGGAAATCCTGAACGGAAAGGTTGTGATCCTGTGTGATAATTCTCCGGAAGCATTGATACTGCCTGGAAATTTCAACAGTTTTATGGAGAGCAGTGAGGACTGGTATCACAGATTTGAGATGGCTTCTTTTTTAAGGATACTGCGGTATCTGGCAGTGATCATGGCTACTGTGCTGCCTGGACTTTATCTGGCAGTGATTCGTTTTCATACACAGGTCCTGCCATCACCTCTGATCCTTTCTTTTGCTGAGGCAAGGGAAGGTGTGCCTTTTTCCAGTGTGGTGGAACTGATTTTTCTGGAGCTGGCCTTTGAACTGATCAGGGAGGCCGGTGTAAGGGTTCCGGGATCTCTGGGAAATGCCATTGGCATTGTGGGAGGATTGGTTATAGGACAGGCTGCAGTTGAGGCAAATCTGGTAAGTCCCATTGTGGTGATGATCGTAGCACTGACTGCACTTGGGTCTATGACTGTCCCAAATGAAGAGTTTGCAGCAGCGTTCAGGCTGGTGAAATACGGATTTCTGATCCTTGGAGGCTATCTGGGAATTTACGGAATGGTTCTTGGAGTATATCTTGTGGCAGGGCATCTGGCAGGTCTGGTGAGCTTTGGAATCCCATATCTTGTACCTTTTGTAAAGAGAGAACGGACAGGCGGGAAAGGTGAAGGGATCCTCAGACTTCCTCTGAGAAGGAGGATATTAAGACCTCTTTATGCAAGGGAAGAGCAGAAAATCCGTCTGAAGAGAAAGGAGTCCGGATCATGAGATTTGCAGAGAATAACAGGATTTCCCACAGACAGCTGTACAGGCAGATGGTGCTGGCGCTTCTTGCACCGTTTATGCTTTGTATTTTCGGAAAAGGAGGACTTAACGGGATCAGTGCTGTGGCGGGGATTGTTTTTGCGGTAATCCTGCTGGGATTTTATGTGATCCTGCTGATCAGACTTACTCCTCCTTTTGATGATCTGGTAAAGTCTGCAGGCAGTTTTGTCGGGCGGCTTATTGGGATTTTTTTCCTTATATATGTACTGATGGCAGGTGGATATCTTTTGTCACTTCTCAGGAGACTGGTTCCGGAAAGTCTGCTCACGGGAGTATCCGGAAGGTGGATCGCATTCTGGGCAATTGTGGTATGTTCCCTGGGAACCTGGAAAGGAGTACAGAGAAGAGGGAGAATGGCGGAAGTATCCGGTGGTCTCCTTCTTGGCGGGATCGTGATCATGATGGCACTTTGTATGCCTCAGATAAAAACGGAGTATTTGCTGGAATCAATACAGTGGGATGAACTTACGGCAGAAAATATAGGGCAGTCCTTTTATGGGATTCTCTGTGCTTTTTCTGCAGTGTCATTATTGCCGTTTCTGCTGGGTGATGTGGAGAAATACGGAAGTGCAGGCAGGACTGTGGCAGGAGGGATACTGACCCTTGGTGTGCTCATGGCAGGAATGGAGATTTTGCTTCCTGCAGTGCTGGGATATGACAGAGTAAGGGCTGAGAATTATCCTGTACTGCCTCTGTTGTCCGGTGCAGATCTTCCGGGAAATGTACTGGCCAGATTTGATATTCTGTGGATGGGATTTCTGCTGTACAGTCTGCTTTTTGCAATCGGGAGCTTATTATATTATGGAAACCAGATCATCCGTAATTCTCATCTTGGTCCGGCTGGTGCAGGAAGATTCTGGATCCCTGCCCTGGTATTTCTGATATCGCTTCTGGAAGAAGGAGGGAGAGGAATTGAGGATTATTTTGGATGGAGTCTGGGATATATTTTTGTTCCCGGGATTCTTATCTGTCAGTTCTGGCTGTTTCTCAGAGGAAAGGGACGATATAAAAACCAGAGAAAAAAGGCAGCAGGCATAGCAGCGGGAATTCTGTCATTTTGTCTTTTGCTGGGAGGATGTGGTGCTGCTGTAGAGCCGGAGAAGAGAATGTATCCTATGGCACTTGGTGTGGATGCTTCCCCTGAAGGAATCTGTTTTACTTATGGGATGCCTGATCTGTCCCGGAGTACAGGTCAGGGAAAGGAGGAGGAAGATGGCGGTGCCAGAGTTCTGCAGATCAGCGGTACTGATTTCTTGCAGATTGAAAAAATATATGATCAGTCCCAGGAGAAGCTTCTTGATATGGGGCATCTTCAGGTTCTGGTCATTGGGAGAGAGCTGGTGGAGGACGGGCGCTGGAGAATGGTGCTTGATTATCTGAAGCAGGAGCCCTTTACAGGAGAGGATCTCTATGTGTTTGAAGCAGAGAATGCAGGAGAAATCCTGGAATGGCATGGGGAGGATAATTCGTCAGCAGGTGAATATATCACAGGTCTGATCAGGAACAGGATATCAAGGGAAAATATTACGGCTGTGACACTCAGAGAACTTTTTTATGAAAAATATAGGGAAGATAAAATCCTGCGTCTTCCAATGGTGGAGATCAGAGAGGAAAGTCTGGAGGTTAAGGTATAGAACCGGAAAATACTGGTTATAATCCAGATATTCAATTATGAGCAGGCAGAGAAGCGGATACTGCAAACAATCCAGATTATGGGAAGGTGAGATTATGATAGATAAAAAGAAAAGATTCAGAAAAAAAGCAGCTGTGGCCCTGATCATGGGAACAGTGGGGGTGTTCCTGGTCGGGACACTGCCCGGAATATCCGGGAGAGTGCAGAAAATCGCAGAAAAACGACAGGAACAGACAGCAGTCACTGCATGGTGGGGAACTTTATATCCCAAATTCTGCTTTTCTCAGTTTCCTGAGGAGAATAATGAAAAGAAAGATGACATAAAGATATCCTTCTGGCTTGCGCGGGCTCTTGATTGGTGATAGAATAATGAGACAATCAATAGAGATGGAGAAGAGAAATCAATGAAAATAGACAGAGAGGCACCCATAGGAGTATTTGATTCCGGTGTGGGAGGACTGACTGTTGCGCGTGAGATCATGCGTAATCTTCCTTCGGAGAAAATCGTATATTTTGGTGATACTGCGAGAGTGCCTTATGGGAGCAAATCAAAAGAGACTATTATCCGGTATTCCAGGCAGATCATCCGCTTTCTTAAAGAGCAGCAGGTGAAGGCAATCGTGGTTGCCTGTAATACAGCCAGTGCTTTTGCTCTGGATGCAGTGAGGGATGAGTTTGATCTTCCTATTATTGGTGTGATAGAGCCTGGTGCCAAGGTGGCGGCTGCTCAGACCAAAAATAAAAGAGTAGGGATCATTGGTACAGTGGGAACTGTAGGAAGTGGGATACATGCAGAATATCTTAAGAAGCTGGATCCTGAGATCACGGTTTTTGGCAAGGCATGTCCGCTGTTTGTGCCTCTTGTGGAGGAGGGATGGCTTCATGATCCTGTGACAGATGAGGTTGCAGCCAGATATCTGAAAGAGCTTCAGGATAAGCAGGTAGATACACTGATACTGGGATGTACTCACTACCCCTTACTTCGCTCTACTATCAGAAATGTTATGGGAGAAGAGGTATGTCTGGTGAATCCGGCATATGAAACTGCACTGGAGCTGGGCAGACTTCTGGAGGAAAGAGGACTCTCCGGTACAGGCACAGAGAAGAATGAGTTTCCGTACAGATTCTATGTAAGTGACCTGGCAGATGAGTTTAAGGCATTTGCCAATTCTATCCTTCCTTATGATGTGGAGATGACTAAAAAGATAGACATTGAGAAGTATTGATACATAGAAACAGGTTGTGAACAGCAAAGACAGAGGAGTATGAGGAAAATGGATAAAGAAGTACTGATTCATGTGAGAGGGCTTCAGACAATGGATGCAGACGGTGACCAGGAGCCATTGGAGATTGTTGTGCCGGGGCAGTATTATTTCAGAAACGGAAGTCATTATCTGCGTTTTGAGGAAGTTCTGGAGGATTTTGCAGAACCTACCATCAATTACATAAAAATATCCCCCAAGGGAATGGAAGTTCGCAAGAAAGGTGTGATAAATGTTCATATGGTTTTTGAACAGGGTAAGAAGAATATGACTTACTATACCACTCCTTATGGAACTATTGAGATGGGGATCGCAGCCACAAATCTGGATCTGCAGGAGAAAGAAGGAAG
>CAKSAW010000091.1 GCA_934437695.1 uncultured Blautia sp.
CTCTGCTGTCCGATTGCCTGAAGAACACCGTTGGAAATATTGGACATTCCATTAAGCAGTATGGAAAAAGAACCAAGGATCAGCAGATTGGCTGCAAGTCCTGTTGAATTTCCATAAAGAAGGAATACGATCGGCTGCGCAAGTACCGCAAGCCCCATTGCACAGGGTGCGGAAACCACCATGGAAAGCTGTACTGTCTGATCAATACATGCTCTGGTCGCCTCTATATCTCCTGTTGCATATAATGCCGAAACTTCAGGGATCATAGAAGTCGGAGCTGTACTTGACAAAGTCAGAGGAATATTGATGATCGTCATAAAGTAGGTTGCATACTCAGCATAAAGAATACCGATCTGAGTGGCATCTCCGCCTCTTCTTCCCAGGATATCCGAAAAAAGATATCCATTGATATAAGCATTAACATTATAAACAAATGCACTGAGGATGATCGGAGAAACTACCAGCACGATCACACGAAAAATCTCTTTGTAGGATTCTTCCTGATGTCTGTGGTCTTTTTCGACACGATGCATGATCTTTCTGCGGTTTACGCCATATACCAAAAGCATAAACAGTAAGGCTGTTACCACACCTGCTCCTGTTCCCACTGTTGATCCGGCTGCTCCCCATTTGGCAATACTGTTCTCAGTGCCGTCTGCAAATGCATTAATAAATCCCCATGCTGCCAGAAGACTGACTGCAGCATTAAATACCTGCTCAATGATCTGGGAAATAGATGTAGGCATCATATTCCTGTATGCCTGAAAATATCCCCTGAATACGCCAAGGATTCCGGACAGGAAGATTGTCGGTGCAAGAATCTGAAGCGCAAGGATCGCATCCTTCTGATTTTTCGGAATGATCAGTCCTGCTCCAAAAAGACAGAATAATGCAACCGCTCCGCCTATGATCACAGCATAGATCATAGCTCCTTTGAAGAATTTATGTGCATTTCTGTAATCCTTCAGCGCAATACGTTCAGATATCAGTTTTGATACTGCCTGCGGAATACTGAATGATGCAATCATCAGAAGGATCATATATGCATTCTGTGCAAGGCTTGTATATCCCATTCCAAGGCTTCCGATGATATTGGAAAGGGGACTCTTATACAACAGTCCGATAATCTTGGAAATCATGGCTGCAATCATCAGAAAGGATGCATTTTTTACTAAATTGTTTTTCTGATTCATGTTATCGCTGTGTGTCTTTTGTCTGACTACACATTACCTCTTTTCTTATATATTTTCTATCTGCCAGTCGATCGGTTCCAGACCATTGGCGATCAGAAATTCATTTGTTTTGCTGAAATGCTTACATCCGAAAAATCCCCTGTAAGCAGACAAAGGACTTGGATGAGGTGCTTCCAGGATCAGATGCTTTGGATTATTCAGCATGGATCTCTTCATCTGTGCCGGGCGTCCCCAGAGCAGAAATACCATAGGACGGTCCTGCTCGTTCAGAACCTGTATGGCAGCATCCGTAAACTGCTCCCATCCTATTCCTCTGTGAGAGTTTGCCTGATGAGCACGAACTGTAAGAACCGTATTCAGAAGAAGCACACCCTGTTTTGCCCACTTCTCCAGATAACCGTTATTCGGAACATAGCATCCGCAGTCATCATGAAGCTCTTTATAAATATTCACCAGTGAAGGCGGTGTTTCCACACCTCTCTTTACAGAAAAACATAATCCATGAGCCTGTCCGTCATTGTGATAGGGATCCTGTCCCAGGATCACAACCTTCACCTCATGAAGAGGTGTAAAATGAAATGCATTAAACAGATCATCTGCAGGCGGAAAGATCTTTCTCGTCTGATATTCAGACATTACTGTCTTATAAAGTTTCGCATAATATGGCTGATGAAATTCACCTTTCAGTGCCTCCAGCCAGTCACCTGTAATAGCTGACATAACTGTAATTTACCCCTTTTCTACTTTCTCACAGAGATTCCCCTGTCTGCCAGATAATCTTTGACCTGAGAGATCTCCAGTTCTTTATAATGAAACAGAGATGCAGCCAGAGCAGCATCTGCTCCTCCTTGTGTAAGTGCATCGTAAAAATGCTCCAGTGTACCTGCTCCGCCTGAGGCGATCACAGGGATGGAAACAGCATCTGCGATCGCCCTGGTAAGAGCCAGATCATATCCGGCCTTTGTACCATCACAGTCCATGCTGGTAAGAAGAATTTCTCCTGCGCCAAGCTCTTCCACCTTCTTTGCCCACTCTACAGCATCAATTCCTGTATCCAGTCTTCCGCCATGCTTGTAAATATTCCATCCGCCATCTTCTCTTCTCTTGGCATCAATGGCAACCACCACACACTGGCTTCCAAATTTGTCAGCTGCCTCTCTGATCAGTTCCGGTCTGTCAATTGCCGCAGAATTCACGGAAATCTTATCAGCGCCTTCTCTCAGAAGCTTTTTGAAATCATCTACAGTACGGATACCGCCGCCTACTGTAAACGGAATAAATACATTTGCAGCTACCCGCCTTACCATGTCCACCACTGTATCCCTCTGTTCACAGGATGCAGTGATATCCAGAAATACAAGTTCATCTGCACCTGCTGCATCATAGGCTTTCGCGATCTCCACAGGATCACCGGCATCGCGAAGCTGCACAAAATTTACACCCTTTACCACACGTCCGTTATTTACATCCAGGCAGGGAATGATTCTTTTTGTAAACATTTTATCTTCCCTCCTTTTCTGTATTCTTTCCAATAGAAGCAAAATTCTCAAGGATCTTCAGTCCCCATTTACTGCTCTTTTCCGGATGGAACTGGCAGGCAAATACATTATCCTTCTCTACAGAAGCATGTATGCGGGTACTGTATTCCGCAGTAGCCTTTACGATTTCCGGCTCTTCTGCCTGCAGATAATAAGAATGTACAAAATACACATATGTCTGTTCAGGAATACCTCGGAACAGTCTTCCATCATTCTGAAAATACAGGGAGTTCCATCCCATGTGTGGAATCTTAAGTCCGGGTGATGGCGGAATCTTAAGGATCTTTCCTTTCAGAATTCCAAGGCCTTCCACTCCCGGCGTCTCTTCGCTGCTTTCAAAAAGGAGCTGAAGTCCAAGACAGATTCCAAGAAAAGGTATTTTCTTCTCTACGATCTCATGAATCACAGGTACAAGTCCATATGTGTGGAGATTCTCCATGGCCTGTCCAAAGCTTCCCACTCCCGGCAGTATCACCTTATCTGCCTTTAACAGAGTCTCCGGATCGCGGGTTACTATGGTTTCTTCTCCAAGATAATGAAGTGCTTTTTCTACACTTTTAATATTTCCGGCATCATAGTCGATTATTGCTATCATTTTGTCCTCCTGATGTCATTATCTGTTTTCCTCATTACAGTAATCCGGCAATAAACTGAATTATCTGCCAAACCGGATCTGAACATCCGATCAGATTGCTATATTACAGTATAACCCAAAAACAGACAGTTGCAAAGAACTTTTCTTTGCTTCTGCCTGTTTTTATTCTGTTACTGCCTGCAGTCCAGAGTAAACCAGAATTCTACTCCATTGTCATAATTGCATACTCCATACTTCTGATTCATTCCTTCAATGATCGCCTTAACAATAGAAAGTCCGATACCGCTTCCTCCATACTCTCTTGTACGGGCTTTATCAACTTTATAAAATTTATTCCACAGATTCGGAATATCTTCCTCTGGAATAGGAGTTCCTGTATTAAATACAGTTACCTTTACACAGTCATCTTGACGCAACACTTTAATTTCTACCTTGCGTTCTCCATCCAGATGGTTAAGTGCATTACTTGTATAATTTGTCACAACCTCTTCTATCTTAAACTCATCTGCCCACACATATACAGGCTCTGTTTCCTCAAAAATCACAGCTGCGTCTTTCTGCTCGATCATAATATGCATGGAGTCAAGCACACCTTTTATCAGAGATACAATATCAAACCTTTCCATCACAGGTGCATCTTTGCCTGATTCCAGCTGATTCAGTGTCAGCAGATTCTTTACCAGCTTATTCATTTTGGACGCTTCATCCATAATAACCTCACAGTAAAATTCTCTGCTCTCCGGATCATCAGAAATATTTTCGTTAAGCCCCTCTGCATATCCCTGGATCAGCGCTATGGGTGTTTTCAGCTCATGAGATACATTATCCAGAAATTCTTTACGCATCTCATCAATCTTGATCTTATCCTCTATATCCTTCTGAAGCTTGTTATTGGCTGATTTCAGTTCAGAAATCGTGCTCTCAAGTTTTCTTGACATTTTATTAAAATTATCGCCAAGCACATCAATCTCATTTCCTGCCCAGCTCTGATATCTGGCTTCAAAATCCAGATCAGACATCCTCTCTGACAGCTTTGTCAGCTCACTGATCGGACGGGTAATACGATTAGTCACTATAAGAATGACCAGACCGCTGAGTACAAGTATGATTGCTCCTACAACAAAATAAAAACTGTTGGAAATAGAAGCGCTTTCTTTTATGCTTTCCAGAGGTGAACGGATCAGGAAATAATAACCATTGTCAAACTGTCCCCAGCATTCAACATACTCCATACCTGCGAAACGGTCATGGACCTGCCACATTGTACAATTATCTGTTTTTTTCAGGATACGGCTGCGCTCCATATCCTGATCCAGATCATTAATATATCCGAACAGTTTACTTCGGAGCATTTTCGCCATATTCGTCTCGCCCCAGTAATAGTAACCACTGTTTTCCTCATTTACAATGATCCATGTAAGATTATTTCTTGAACTGCTCCGTTCTATCTCATCCGGTATTTCATCTGATGCTTCAT
>CAKSAW010000092.1 GCA_934437695.1 uncultured Blautia sp.
GATAGAGGATATTATGAATGTACAGGGTATCAAAGAAGGTACTTTTGCAAAGATAAAAGATAAGATAGTAGTAGGATAAGGAGAACCGAATGAGCAGGAAAGTATTGGTAGTAGATGATGAGAAGCTGATCGTAAAGGGTATCCGTTTCAGCCTGGAACAGGATGGTATGGAAGTGGACTGCGCTTATGATGGAGAAGAAGCTGTTGAGAAAGCAAAAGATAAAAAATATGATATTATCCTTCTGGATCTGATGCTGCCGAAGATGGACGGACTGGAAGTATGCCAGCAGATCCGTGAATTTTCCAATGTTCCCATTGTAATGCTGACAGCTAAGGGAGAGGATATGGATAAGATCCTTGGGCTGGAATATGGTGCAGATGATTATATTACCAAGCCTTTTAATATTCTGGAAGTTAAGGCACGTATCAAAGCGATCATGCGCCGTGCAGGAAGCAGTCATGAAGAGAAAGAGAAGGCCAAGAGTATAGAAGTGGGCGATCTTCGCATGGACTGTGAGGGAAGAAGGGTATTTATTGCCGGAAAAGAGATCAATCTGACAGCTAAGGAATTTGATGTTCTGGAGCTTCTTGTATTTAATCCGAACAAGGTTTACAGCCGTGAGAACCTGTTAAACATTGTATGGGGATATGAATATCCGGGAGATGTGCGTACAGTGGATGTACATATCCGCCGTCTCCGTGAGAAGATTGAGATTAATCCAAGTGAACCGAAATATGTACACACAAAATGGGGAGTTGGATATTATTTCCAGGCTCAATAAAAAGACCGTATGAAACAGGCAGACCGCATTTTTTGCGGTCTGTTTTTTGTGCAGATAAAATGCATTCTGCTATTTTCTGTTTTTTATTTTATCTGTAATTATAATATATCCATGTACAAGAAGATCAGTCACGATCAGTACTGCCACTGACAATATCAGACATTCTTTTACACGGAATTCATAAAATGCAGCAAAACCGGCAAGCGTCCAATAGACTCCGATATGTACGGCATACATCTTGGAAATCTGTTTTGAGTAGTAACACAGTTTATTATATCCGAATTTCCATTTCTCCATCATCGGCATAATCCGGAATGCGGCTGCAAACACAAATATGATACTGCAGAAACTTCCGAGTACTTTTGCAAGTCCCGGGATCCTGTATTGTTCAATCATGTAATTAAAGAATCCCTCAATACCCGGATGCAGTACGATGCAGCATATAAACCATACTGCCGCAATAATTCCACATATAATTCCGCTTTTTTTATAGAAGCTTTCTTTTTCATTTTCAGGGATTCTTCTGAGCACTTTTCCAAAAACATATCCAAGAAATACATAACTCAAATATGGGAAGAAGCAGAAGCTTGTTTCGCCTTTTCCACCGAAAGTCATATCTAAGATCCAGTTAAGTGCCGGATTGTCAGAAACCAGCAGCTTTGTAAATGGTGATACGATTCCGACTATTACAGCACTTATGACATATCCCTTTAAGCTTACATCTAATTTCCTGTAAACTGCAAGCACAAGATAACACATACCTGCTATAAAGAATATATTTACGAATGTAAGCATGGAATAAAGGTTTGCGTCATATAATTCTCTGCTGCCTGCAGCTTCACCTGTAATAAAGTTTCTTATGTTAAAACTGATTGTCATTACAGCTGCATAGCATAAATTACTTAATCCCTGATAGAATAGCAGTTTTATGCCGTTTTTTACCATATCTTTGGGCTGGGAATGTCGTGTAAAAGCACTTCCGAATCCCATGGTAAACAGATACAGGCAGGCACCTGTGGGCATGAAGAGCGCAAACAGAATCTTATGTACATTCGATTCGGCCGCTGCGATACCGCCTATTGTCTGAAATGAATGTATAAATACTATCATGATCAACAGGAAACCCTTTACCAGATCAAGTTCTCTCTGTCGCCCTACATTCACTTCTTTTTCTTTCAAAGAAAACATACTTACCTCCTCCTTTATCCAGGTATTTTCAGTGAAAACTGAACATTTACCTGTTGTATATGGACAGTGTAGCACAGGCAGAATCATAACACAATAATCGTATTCCGGACATTTCATATTGTGGATTTGTTGTTACTGTTCGCTGGTAATATCCCGCAAGGTGTTTTTTGTGAGCGAAGGTCACAGAAAACCCGAGACATGCCGCGCGAATTTATGCGATTAGCATAAATTCTGTGCATCGCGAAGCGTGTTGCTGTGAACGGAGTGAACAGTAACGATTTGTTGTTACTGTTCAGTTTGATTCAGTTTAGTCTGGCTTGAAAAAAGAGATAGATAATTACTGAACGAAACTGATAAAAAATAAACAAATAAAACCAACATTTATAGAGAAAAACGATGCGATTTTAGAAAATTTCTATAAATGTGCTTGTGAAAATAACCAAAAAGGATTATAATTAACGTCACAATATGTAAAGAGTGCAATAAAAAAGAAGATATAAGGAGGGCGCGAAATGCTAGATCAATCATTTTATCAGAAAGCAGACGAAATCATTGCTTTCTATGGTAAAAAGCCGGCATCACTGATCCCGATCATGCAGGATATCCAGGGTGTTTACAGATATCTGCCTGGAGAACTGCTTACATATGTGGCAGAGCAGATTGGAGTAACAGAGGCGAAAGCATTCAGTGTTGCAACATTCTATGAGAACTTCTCATTTGAGGCAAAAGGTAAATATGTGATCAAGGTCTGTGACGGAACAGCCTGTCATGTAAGAAAATCCATACCGGTTCTGGAAGAACTTTATAAGAAGCTTGGTCTGTCAAAGACAAAGAAAACGACAGACGATATGATGTTTACAGTGGAAACAGTTTCCTGTCTTGGTGCCTGCGGACTTGCACCGACTATGATGGTTAATGATGATGTATATCCGAGAATGACACCTGAGAAGGCAGATGAGCTGATCGATAAACTGAGAGGGGGCGAACAGGGATGATCCAGAATAAAGAAGCATTGGACCAGGTCAGAGAAGAAGCCGTTAAGGTGCTTGATTCTTATGACTGCCGTATTCTTGTCTGTTCAGGTACCGGATGTGTAGCGACCGGTTCCCAGAAGATTTATGAGAAATTCCTGGAGATCGCCAAGGATGCCCCGGGAGTAAGTATTGAATTTGGACCTCATGACAAAGATGCACACGTAGGTGTGAAGAAAACCGGATGTCAGGGTGTCTGTGAACTTGGACCGCTGGTTCGTATCCAGAAGGGTGACGACGTAATCCAGTATACAAAGGTTCAGATCGAAGACTGCCAGGAGATTTTTGAAAAGAGTGTTCAGGAAAATGAGACAATCGAGAGACTGCTTTATCAAAAAGGCGGTAAGGTAAGCCGCGGACCACAGGATATCCCGTTTATCGCAAAACAGACACGAATCGTTCTGAAAAACTGTGGCAAATTTGATGCGGAATCTCTGCAAGAATACATAGCAAGCGGTGGTTTCCAGGCGCTGGAGAAAGCGATGTTTGAGATGGATCCGGATCTGGTTATCGATCAGGTTGATAAATCCGGTATCCGCGGACGTGGAGGCGGTGGCTTCCCGGCTGGTAAGAAATGGATTCAGGTAGCCCGTCAGGCTGATCCTGTTCATTATGTAGTATGTAATGGTGATGAGGGTGACCCGGGAGCATTTATGGATGGCTCCGTAATGGAAGGTGATCCGTATCGTCTGATCGAAGGTATGATGCTTGCAGCTTACGCAGTAAGAGCACAGCATGGATATATTTATGTACGTGCAGAATATCCGCAGTCTGTAGCACGTCTGAAACATGCAATTGCAGTTCTGGAGGAGAACGGACTTCTGGGAGACAATATTCTCGGAACAGGATTCTCTTTCCATATGCATATCAACCGTGGTGCAGGTGCTTTCGTATGTGGTGAAGGCTCTGCCCTTACTGCTTCTATCGAGGGAAGCAGAGGTATGCCTCGTGTAAAACCTCCTCGTACAGTAGAGCAGGGACTCTGGGCAAAACCTACAGTTCTTAATAACGTAGAAACTTATGCAAATATTCCGGAAATCATTCTCAAAGGTGCTGACTGGTACAGAAGTATCGGTACAGAGGGTTCACCTGGAACAAAGACTTTCTCATTGACCGGTTCTATCGAAAATACAGGTCTGATCGAAGTTCCGATGGGAACAACTTTAAGAGAGATTATTTTCGATATCGGTGGAGGTCTGAAATCCGGCGCTGCATTCAAGGCTGTTCAGATTGGTGGTCCGTCCGGCGGATGTCTGACAGAAGAACATCTGGATGTACCGCTTGACTTTGACTCTGTCAAGAAATACGGAGCAATCGTTGGTTCCGGTGGTCTGGTAGTTATGGACGAACATACCTGTATGGTAGAGGTTGCACGATTCTTCATGGGCTTTACTCAGAGAGAATCCTGCGGTAAATGCGGACCTTGCCGTATCGGTACGAAACGTATGCTTGAGATTCTTGAGAAGATCGTAGATGGTAAAGGTGAGATGGAAGATCTGGAGAAACTGGAACATCTTGGAAACTTTATCAAGGACCGTTCACTCTGCGGACTTGGAAAGAGTGCACCGCTTCCTGTACTTTCTACATTAAAGAACTTCCGTGATGAATATGTAGAGCATATCGTAGATAAGAAATGTGCGGCTCATGTATGTAAGGCAATGCGTTCTTATGTGATTGATCCTGAGAAATGTAAAGGATGTACCAAGTGTGCAAGAAACTGTCCGGTTGGTGCGATCACAGGCAATAAGAAAGAGCCTCACAGCATTGATACCTCCAAGTGTATTAAGTG
>CAKSAW010000093.1 GCA_934437695.1 uncultured Blautia sp.
TGACAGATCTGAAATGTAATTATCAAGTGCAGTAGTATCCATTACTGTATTCTGAACCACATTCGCTTTAGCTCCTGTCACTTTTACATATGCGGAATAACCAATCCATGCAACAATTACAACACAAATAAATGCCCAAGCAAACATTTCCAGTCCGAAAAGCATTTTTTCTTTTCTGGCTGTTTTGCTATGCTGTCCTTTTCTGGCCTTATAAGCATCGACTTTCTTCTGGCTCATAATAGTTCTCCTTTGCATCTAATATTTCGTATTTTCTGATTATAGCACACTTTAATGCAAAAGGGAACATTTTTTAAACTGCAACGATCACTCCGCCATCATTTGCATACATGGAGCTGACACCTGCTGTATCAAGAACTATGATCTTCGCAAGCTTCATTCTCTCTTCAAAAGCTTCTTTAAGTACCTGTGCTCTTGCAGGACAGTTACAGTGGCTGATAGCAAGAACTTTATCTGCACTGTCTGCAGTTTTTTCAATCACCTGCTCTACCATTTTGATCATTGCACGGTTCATACCTCTTGCCTGATCCAGCTGGCAGATATTTCCATCATCTGTAGATCCCATGACCGGTTTAATTTTCAGTGCACTGGCTACTAATGCTTTGACTTTACTGAGACGTCCGTTCTTTCTTAATGTATCGAGATTCTCAAGTACAAAGAATGTATGCTGCCCTTCGATATAATGTTCAACTGTTGAAACAACTTCCTCAAAACTCATTCCTGCTTCTTCACATTCCTGTATCTTCATTCCGATCAGACTCTGCCCGATGGATGCAGAACGTGAATTAAACACATGGATCTTTTTATCCGGATGATCTTCCATGATAAGATTTCTGCCAAGCAGTGCACTGTTATAAGAACCGCTCAGTTCTGCAGATAATGTCACTGCATAAATATGCTCAGCCTCACAGTCATATGCTCTCATATACCTCTCAGGTGAGGGGCATGCTGATTTCGGACATTCCGGGCATGCTGCCACTTTTTTTAGAAAATCTCCCTGATCAAAAGTTTCGTCATCTATGATCTGTTCAGCTCCCACCATCAATGTCAGCGGGACTGACTCAAAATGTTCATCATTCTTCCATTTATCCAAAAGTTCCCCACAACTATCTATGATAATCTTATATCTCAATTATATCGTCCTCTTTTCCATTATATGTAGTATTCGATACCAGATATATATTATCATACTGCTGTTCTTTTGAAAAGACTTTTTCACAAAAACGCTGTTCTTTTTTTCAAAAGTGATTTATAATAAAAACGCTCCCTGCAAAAGCGCAGGAAGCGTTGCCTGATCCACAATTTTTTTTATAAATACGTTATCAGAGAGGTGTTGTATGCTTGCTTTAAAAATTATTGATATAAAAGATTTCATGAATAAGCTCCTGATCGGTGAAGTATTTGACCGTTTTTCTTTTGTTGAGGCATCCATCACAACCTTCAACACTTTTACTATAGACGGCAAACTTCATTACGACTTCTTTGATACTGACACAAAGGCTGCTTTTCTGGAAAATTCCACTGAATATTCCATGTGGCATGATATGAAATCCTATTGTTTTTCTATCATACGCGGCAGACGCACGCCTTTAAATTTCAGGATCGTGTTCGAACTTTCTCATGAACAGGTACAATCCCTGTTAAGAAATGAAAACCATATCGCAGACATTCCTGTACGCAGCTTTTATCTGAATATACAGTATAAAAATCAAACTCTCTTATGTACAACAGGAGTTTCCTATACTTCATTCAGTCTGGATAAACGCCTGGAGCACCTCTGGGATGATTCCCTGGTCACTTTTCTGTCCAGCCATCAGATTTCCTGCGAAACAGTATAGGCTGTTACGCTTTCCCCGAATAATTCAGATAATAAACCAGAATATCTATAAATTCACTGTTTGTAGGTTTATCTGCCATTGTACATCCTGCTATGGTCTCTAATGTATCTCTATGGTTCATCCAGCATAAGTTTACCAGTGTTCTTATATTGTGTTCCACATTAGACGGCGTTGATTTATATTTCTTTGCAATAACCGGATAAATATCTTTGGTGACCTTCACCGGACGTTCATAAATCTTCTGTGCCATTTCTACAGCATCCACAACATAATAATATCCCTTATACTTTGATGTTGCACCCAGCTTTCTAATAATTCCACAAACTTCACTCATACCTTGTTCCTCCTGTAACATTCCGCTCTCTGCATCTTTGCAGATGGGGATATCTCATTTATTTACACACAATTTCTTTATTAGTAAATGAAAGTCACGATATCGGTTACCCGGAACCATCACTGCAGTCACTGTTTCCAGTAACCTGTTATATTTCCTGTGGATTCGGCATGTTCATTAAAATATCAGCAATTTAATATTAAAAATCCATAAAACATTTGTCAATACTGATCGAGCAAAAAGGCAGTCCTTCTTGTTCCATTTATGGGAACACTATAATAAAACACATAAAAAAGAAGAAGCAGACACTTATCCGCTTCCCCTTTTATTATATTATTTTGTGATCATTAAGAGAATCTCATTACTTCTCTGAACAAATTTAGTCATCTCATCAGGTGAAAGCTGTTTATGGCTCATCATTGCCAGATCATACAGCTGTTCACAGATAACAGGTGCTTTGTCAGATTCTTTATTCTCTGCCAGATATTTAACCAGCGGATGATTTGCATTCAGGACCAGTGTTTCCTGACCACCGAACATGCCCGGATCCATTCCATACATATTATACATTTTCATCATATCCTGCATACGACGGCTCTCTTCAGAAAGAGTCATCATCGCAGACACATTCTCGTTCTTCAGATTTTCCACATGTACTTCCAGTTTGTCCTTATGAAGATTCTTACGGAAAAGTTCTGTCAGTGCCTTTACAGTTTCTTCATCTGCAACACCTTCACCCTTCATCTCTTCTGTCAGGTCTGCATCAATACGCTTAAACTGTACATCCTGATGTTTCTGTTCAAGGCTGGTGATAAATGCGCTGTCAATGTTATGCTTAAGAATAACAGCATCTTTTCCGGCTTCTTTAAACATGTTGATATACTGACTCTGCTGAACTTCATCTGTCACATAGAACACCACTGTTTTCTCAGGTTCTTTTTCCTGTGTATCTTTTGTTTCCTCTGCTGCAGCATCTTCTTTCTTTTCTTCAGCCTGAGTTTCTGTATCAGCTACATCTTTTTTGTTCTCTTCGACACAGTCTTTTAATGTCAGATATTTGCCGTCAAGGTTCTTAAAGAGTACATAATCTCCCATCTTCTCTGCAAACTTGGTATCTTTAATGCAGCCATATTTAATAAATGGGCTGATGTCATCCCAGTATTTCTCATAAGATTCACGGTCTGTTTTACACATTCCTGTAAGCTTGTCTGCTACTTTCTTGGAAATGTATTCAGAAATCTTCTGTACAAATCCATCATTCTGCAGTGCACTTCTGGATACATTCAGAGGAAGATCCGGACAATCAATGACACCTTTCAGAAGAAGCAGGAATTCCGGAATTACTTCTTTAATATTATCTGCGATAAATACCTGGTTATTATAGAGCTTGATTGTTCCTTCAATAGAATCATACTCTGTATTGATCTTCGGGAAATACAGAATACCCTTTAAGTTAAACGGATAATCCATATTCAGATGAATCCAGAATAAAGGCTCCTTATAATCCATAAATACCTTGCGGTAAAAGTCTTTGTATTCATCGTCAGTACATTCATTCGGATGTTTCATCCAGAGAGGATTTGTATCACTGATAGAAACCGGACGTTTGTTGATCTTTACTTTGTCCTTTGCAGGAGAAATCTCAACAACTTCCTTCTCACCCTTCTCATTTTCTTTCTCTTCTGTCTTTGCTTCCTCATGGATATGCTCAACAACTACATCGTCATCTCTTAATTCAGATTCATCAATTGTCTCATATTCCTGTGGTGCATTTGCTTTTGAAAGATAAATAGAAACCGGCATAAAAGAGCAATATTTCTCAAGAATTTCACGCATACGGTATTCATTGGCAAATTCCAGGCAATCCTCATTAAGGAACAGAGTAATCTCCGTACCAACAGTATTCTTGTTTCCTTCCTGGATATCATATTCTGTGCCACCATCACAGGACCAGTGTACAGGCTGTGCACCTTCTGTATAGGATAGTGTATCAATATGCACTTCATCTGCTACCATAAATGCAGAATAAAATCCAAGTCCAAAATGACCGATCATCTGATCGTCTGTAGTTTTATCTTTATATTTCTCAAGGAACTGAGTTGCACCTGAAAAAGCAATCTGGGTAATGTATTTCTCTACTTCATCAGCAGTCATACCAATACCATTATCAATAAATTTCAAAGTCTTTTCATCAGGATTAACTATTACCTGTATTTCCGGCTTATATCCTTCAGGGAAAGTATATTCTCCCATTATTTCCAGTTTTTTAAGTTTTGTGATAGCATCACATCCATTGGAGACCAGTTCTCTTACAAAAATATCATGATCTGAATATAACCATTTCTTAATGATTGGGAAAATATTTTCACTGTTGATCGATAAACTTCCATGTTTTACAGCCATGCTGTCCACACTCCTTTTTCATTTTTAAGTATTTACTGCAACTTTATCTGTAAGTTGCTTCTCTGAGAGATATAGTAATACCATTTATCCTAAAAGTCAAGAAAAAATTAGCACTCATTTAAAATGAGTGCTAACAA
>CAKSAW010000094.1 GCA_934437695.1 uncultured Blautia sp.
TCTGTTTCCAATGCTCTGGATATTGCTCTTGCAGAGAGTGACCTGGCACAGATCAAAGAGGAGCTGATGGAATTTGGTTACATTAAGAAGCATTATGACCGCAGGAAGGGTCAGAAAGCGCAGAGTAAGTCTAAGCCGTTCCATTATGTGACTGAGGATGGATATGATATTTATGTTGGAAAGAATAATTTCCAGAATGATGAGCTTACATTTAAGTTTGCAACAGGGAATGACTGGTGGTTCCACGCTAAGAAGATGGCAGGATCTCATGTTGTTGTGAAGTCTAAGGACGGAGAGCTGCCGGATCATATCTTTGAGATTGCGGGACAGCTTGCTGCTTATTATTCCAAAGGACGTACTGCTCCCAAGGTGGAGATTGATTATATCCAGAAGAAGCAGGTGAAAAAGCCGGCTGGCGCGAAACCTGGATTTGTGGTTTATTATACAAATTATTCGCTGATGGCTGAGCCGTCATTAAAGGGAGTCAGGGAAATCTGATCACACTGTCGCATAATTACATATAAACAATCAAAGGAGAATTTCTTTTTATGAGTATTTTAAATGTTGAACATCTGACACACGGATTTGGAGACCGTGCGATTTTTAACGATGTGTCTTTCCGTCTGTTAAAGGGAGAGCATATCGGGCTTGTGGGTGCCAACGGAGAGGGTAAATCTACTTTCTTTAATATTGTTACAGGGAAACTGATGCCTGATGAGGGTAAGATTGAGTGGTCCAAGAATGTACGTGTAGGTTATCTGGATCAGCATTCTGTCCTTTCTCAGGGAATGTCTATCCGCGATGTGCTGAAATCCGCATTCTCCTATCTCTTTGAGATGGAGGAAAGGATGAACCAGATCTGTGACTCTCTTGGTACTGCTTCTCCTGAGGAGATGGAGACTCTTATGGAGGAACTGGGAACGATCCAGGATACCCTTACCATGCATGACTTCTATGTGATCGACGCTAAGGTAGAGGAGGTTGCCCGTGCACTTGGACTTCTGGATATCGGGCTTGAACGTGATGTTACTGACCTGAGTGGCGGACAGAGAACAAAAGTCCTTCTGGGCAAACTGCTTCTTGAGAAACCGGATATCCTGCTCCTGGATGAGCCTACCAACTATCTGGATGAAGAACATATTGAATGGCTGAAGCGTTATCTCCAGGATTATGAGAATGCATTTATCCTTATCTCCCACGATATCCCATTCCTGAATTCTGTTATCAATCTGGTTTATCATATGGAGAATCAGGAATTAAACCGCTATGTAGGTGACTATGATCATTTCCAGGAAGTATATGAGGTGAAAAAAGCCCAGCTTGAGGCAGCTTACAGACGTCAGCAGCAGGAAATCAGTGAACTGAAAGATTTTGTTGCAAGAAACAAGGCCAGAGTTTCCACAAGAAATATGGCAATGTCCAGACAGAAAAAGCTGGACAAGATGGATGTAATCGAGCTTGCGGCAGAGAAACCAAAACCTGAGTTTCATTTTAAATACGGACGCACTCCGGGCAAGTATATTTTTGAAACAAAGGATCTTGTGATCGGCTACAATGAACCTTTGTCAAAACCTGTTACCCTTTCCATGGAAAGAGGCCACAAGATTGCTCTGGTCGGTGCCAATGGTATTGGTAAAACTACTTTGCTGAAAAGTATTCTCGGACTTATCCCTTCTTTAAAGGGTTCCTGTGAACTTGGGGAAAATCTTCAGATCGGATATTTTGAGCAGGAAGTAAAAGGTGATAACAAGACCACCTGTATTGATGAGATCTGGGCGGAATTTCCATCCTATACCCAGTATGAGGTCCGTTCTGCACTTGCAAAATGCGGTCTTACAACCAAGCATATTGAAAGTCAGGTACGTGTACTCAGCGGTGGTGAGCAGGCAAAGGTGCGTCTCTGCAAACTGGTAAACAAGGAGACAAATATACTGCTTCTTGATGAGCCTACCAATCATCTGGATGTGGACGCAAAAGAAGCTTTAAAGCAGGCTCTGATCGAATACAAGGGAAGTATTCTTCTGATCTGCCATGAGCCGGAATTTTACCGTGACGTAGTTTCCCAGGTATGGGATTGCAGTAAATGGACCACAAAAGTACTTTGATATATAATAAATTCAGATATATTAAAAGAGGACTGCGGCAAAACGCAAGTCCTCTTTTAATATTATATGCTTATTTATTTTGTGTATTTATTTCGCAACAAAGTTTACAATCTTGTTCGGCACATAGATTTCTTTGATAAGGTTCTTTCCTTCAAGGAAGGAAGCGATTCTCTCATCTGCTTTGGCAATCTCGAAAGCTTTCTCTTTCTCGCATCCGTTAGGGATTACGATAGTTCCTCTGACTTTACCGTTAACCTGTACACCGATTTCAACTGTCTTGGCAACTGTCTTGCCTTCGTCATACTCCGGCCATGATGCAAGTGCCAGGAAGCCCTCGCCTCCCAGGATTTCCCAGATCTCTTCGCAGAGATGTGGTGCAAACGGGCTGAGAAGCTTGATGAAGATAGTAAGATCTTCTTTGCTTAAGTGTCCTTCTGCAGTGATCTCATTGAGAAGTGCCATAAGGCTGGCGATTGCTGTGTTGAATTTCAGGTTCTCAATATCAGAAGAAACTTTCTTGATCGTGCGGTGAAGTTTCATCTCCAGCTCATCAGATACGGATTCTTCGGACAGAATATCTGTCAGACCTGCAACACGGTCAAGGAACTTCTTACAGCCTTTTACAGAGCTGTCGCTCCACGGAGTTGCAGCGCCGTAATCACCCATGAAAAGTACATAGGTACGAAGGGTATCTGCACCGTATTCCTCAACAATATCCAGCGGGTCAACAACGTTGCCTTTGGATTTACTCATCTTCTCTCCGTCCGGTCCGAGGATCAGTCCCTGGATGGAACGTTTTGCATATGGTTCCGGTGTGTTCACTACACCCAGATCATACAGGAAATGATGCCAGAATCTGGAATAGATCATATGTCTGGTAACATGTTCCATACCACCGTTGTACCAGTCAACAGGCATCCAGTATTTCAGTTTGTCCATATCTGCCAGTGCGTTTGCATTGTGCGGATCTGTATATCTTAAGAAATACCAGGAAGATCCTGCCCACTGAGGCATGGTGTCTGTCTCACGTTTTGCTGCAGCACCACATTTCGGGCATGTGCAGTTTACAAAGGAATCAATCTTTGCAAGTGGTGACTGTCCGTCTTCACCTGGCTCGAAATCCTTAACATCCGGCAGACGCAGCGGCAGTTCGTTCTCAGGAACTGCTACAACACCGCAGTTCGGACAGTGGATAAGCGGAATCGGCTCACCCCAGTATCTCTGACGGTTGAATGCCCAGTCTTTCATCTTGTACTGAACACCGGCTTTACCAATGCCTTTCTTCTCCAGTTCTTCAAGCATACGTTCAATAGAATCTGCTTTGTTTGTATATCCATTAAGGAATTCGGAGTTAACCATCTCACCATCGCCTGTATAGGCTTCTTTGGAGATATCTCCGCCTTTGATAACTTCAACAATATCAATGCCGAATTTCTTGGCAAAGTCATAATCACGCTGATCATGTGCAGGTACTGCCATGATGGCACCTGTGCCATATCCCATCATTACATAGTCTGCAATGTAGATCGGGATCTTCTTTCCGTTAACCGGGTTGATTCCCTCAAGCCCCTGAATTCTTACACCTGTTTTATCTTTTACAAGCTGTGTTCTCTCGAACTCTGTCTTCTTTGCACATTCATTACGGTATGCAGTGATCTCGTCCATGTTTCCAACTTTATCTGCATATTTGTCAATGATCGGATGCTCAGGTGCGATTACCATGAATGTAACACCGAACAGAGTGTCCGGTCTGGTTGTGTAAATCTCAAGTTTCTCATCAATTCCGTCAACATCAAAGTTAACAAAAGCACCTTTGGATTTACCGATCCAGTGAACCTGCTGCTGTTTTACGTTCTCAGGATAGTCTACGTTCTCCAGACCCTCCAGAAGCTTGTCTGCATACTGAGTGATCCTTAAATACCATACATCTTTGGATTTCTGTACAACATCGCTGTGACAGATATCACATTTACCACCCTGGCTGTCCTCGTTGGAAAGAACTACTTTACAATGCGGGCAATAGTTAACCAGTGTTCTGTCTCTGAATACAAGACCTTTTTCGAACATTTTCAGGAAAATCCACTGTGTCCATTTGTAGTAGTCTTCATCTGTTGTATCGATCACACGGTTCCAGTCAAAGGAAAATCCAACTTTCTTTAACTGGTTTGAGAATCTCTTGATGTTCTCATCTGTGATGATACGTGGATGTGTTCCGGTCTTTACTGCGTAGTTCTCTGTCGGGAGACCAAATGCATCAAATCCGATCGGGAAAAGTACATTATATCCTTCCATACGACGTTTTCTGGAAATAACCTCCAGACTGGAATATGCTTTGATATGTCCTACGTGCATACCGGCACCACTTGGATATGGGAACTCTACCAGGCCATAGAATTTAGGTTTTTCACTGTTATCTTTGGCTTCGAAGACTTTTCCTTCTTCCCATTTCGCCTGCCACTTAGGCTCGATCTTTTTAAACAAGTATTTCATCTCTATGTTTCCTCCAACATTTGCTATCTCTATCTAAGCATTCATTTTAATTCAATGACCGCTTTTTGTCAATGTAGCGTTTTGCAGTAATGACTGATTTTATCAA
>CAKSAW010000095.1 GCA_934437695.1 uncultured Blautia sp.
AATAAAGTCCTGTGTCAGTTCTGTAGGACCTTTCATTGTAAAATAATATCCATTTCCAACCGAATAATGGATTACAGCTTTATCAATGTTCTCCTGTCCTGCCACATCATAAATCGCTTTCAGCAGGATCATCACTGCACTTCTGCAATAAGCATTATGACCAATCGGATCCTTTGTTGTCACAAACCGAAGCTCACAATCTGATTTCAAATGTTTGTGAAGTTCCCGCAGTCTTCCATTTGCCATTACCAGCATCACAGGTACATCTGTGATTCCTTCATATTCCTTCACAATATCCCCATAGGAAATCCCCGCAGGATACTTTTTCTTTTTTCCCTCTATGGTAACCTCATACATTTTCTGTTCCATAAAATCTGCCTCCAAAAGAACCCGTATCACAAAATCGTGTACGGGCTCTTTACTTCTGCACAGGAAATTTTCAGTTCCGGAAACTCCTGTGCCAACTCTCTCTTCATTGCATCCATAAAAACATATTCTGTTCCATAATGTCCGGCATCGATCAATGCCAGCCCCTGTGCAACTGTATCGATTCCTGTGTGATGATCGATATCACCGGTCACATATACATCCGCACCTGCCTTAATGGCATCTTTTATCATGCTCTTTCCTGATCCTGTACAGACGGCTGCTCGCTTCACTTTGCTGTCCAGATCTCCGTAAACCTTTACGTCATTCAGCTTCAGAGATTCCTTGACAAGCTTTGCATACTCTCTGAGAGTCATCTCCTGAGAAAGATCTCCCACTCTGCCAAAGCCCTGCGCCTCACCATCTCTCTCTTCAGTCACGGACAAAACTGCCGTATTATGCATCTTTGTATAATCAGCACTTAAATCTGCCATACCCAGCACATCATAGTTAGTATGCATGGCATAATAGACAATCCCTTTTCTGATCAGTGTAAGGATCTTTCTTCCTGTAAAACTGTGATTATTGATTTTCTTAATTCCGGAAAAGATCATGGGATGGTGGGTAATGATCATATCTGCCCCATCCTCTATAGCTTCAGCCAGTGTATCCTCTGTCAGATCCAGAGCCAGAAACACATGGCTGATCTCATTTGTATCATCTCCTGTGAGAAGTCCTACATTATCCCAGTCCTCTGCTGCATCTGACGGGTACTTCTTCTCCAGCCAGGAGGTCAGTTCATATGCTTTCATATTCCTTCAAAGCGGCAATAACTGCCTGCTTTTCCTCCTTTATCTCACTCATCCGCCTCTCAGCATCAGGTGCATTTTTTAATTTATCAAGGATCTCATTGCGGATGCGGAGCTCCCGCTGAAGGTATTCCTTCAGGGCAGGATGCCTTCTCTCAAGGAGAAGTCCGCCAAACCACTCATCTAAAGTATAAGGAGTATCCTCTGAAATATGCATCTTTTCTCCATGAATCACTTTCATCATCGGATAAAATTTGCCATCTTCCTGTATCAGCTCCTCTTCCACGATCTGCCATCCTATCTCTCTGACAAACCTGCGGAAATGAGGAATATCTGACTGTGGCTGCAGGATCATTTCCTTAAAGCTCTCTCTGACTTCTGCCCCGTCTGTAAGGATCCTCTCCATGAGAGGACCGCCCATTCCTGCTATCACAAGAGTGTCGCCCTCTCCTGGTCTCAAAGCCTCAAGTCCGTCAGAAAGTCTGGTTTCTATGTATGCATCCAGTCCATACTGGGAAATATGTTCCTGTGCTCTGGATAAGGGACCTTTTCTTACATCCATGGCAATTGCACCGGGAATCCTCCCATCCAGATAAAGGGAAACCGGCAGATATCCATGGTCACATCCCACATCCACAAGTCTGTTTCCTCCGGTCACCAGGCCTGCTATTGCAGACAAACGTAATGAAAGCTGCATAACAGGCTCCTTAGTCCAGATAATCCTTCAGCTTGCGGCTGCGGCTCGGATGACGTAGCTTACGGAGAGCCTTTGCCTCAATCTGACGGATACGTTCTCTTGTTACATTAAATTCCTTACCAACTTCTTCAAGTGTTCTGGCACGTCCGTCATCCAGACCGAAACGCAGACGTAATACTTTCTGCTCTCTGTCTGTCAGTGTGCTCAGGACCTCTACAAGCTGTTCTTTCAGCAAGGTAAATGCTGCTGCATCTGCAGGTACTGGTACATTGTCATCCTGAATGAAATCTCCAAGATGGCTGTCCTCTTCCTCACCGATCGGAGTCTCCAGAGATACCGGTTCCTGGGATATCTTAAGGATCTCACGTACACGGTCTACAGACATATCCATCTCTGCTGCGATCTCTTCAGGCGTAGGTTCACGTCCAAGCTCCTGCAGTAACTGACGTGAAACGCGGATAAGCTTGTTGATCGTCTCAACCATGTGCACCGGGATACGGATTGTACGCGCCTGGTCTGCAATCGCTCTTGTGATTGCCTGACGGATCCACCATGTCGCATAGGTACTGAATTTATAACCCTTGCGGTAATCAAACTTCTCAACTGCTTTGATAAGACCAAGGTTACCTTCCTGGATCAGATCAAGGAAAAGCATTCCACGTCCCACATATCTCTTTGCTATACTGACAACAAGACGAAGGTTTGCTTCTGCCAGACGTTTCTTGGCAGCCTCATCCCCATTCTCCATTCTCTGAGCAAGCTCTATCTCTTCCTCAGCAGAAAGAAGGGGAACCTTACCGATTTCTTTCAGATACATACGTACCGGATCTTCAATGCTCACGCCCTCAGGAACAGAAAGATCGATCTTATCAAGCTCAATCTCTTCTTCATCCAGCTTGTCGATATCTGCATCGTCATCATCCAGGATCATATCATCTGCATTGCTGTCTGTAATCCTAAGCACATCCACTCCACTGGCTTCCAGAAAGTCAAATACTTTCTCCATCTGTTCAACTCCCAGTGGCTGATCCTTAAAGAAGTCATTGATTTCCTGGTATTCCAGTACATTCTTTTTCTTCTTGGCAAGCTCCAGAAGTTCTACCAGTTTTTCACTGAATTTACCCATATTCATTTCCATATGTGCTCTATACCTCCATATAGTGTTTATATTTTATCCTTATTCGAAAGAAATATGCAGCTGCTGCCGCTTTCTTCCAAGATCTTCCAGTTCTTTCTTTGCTTTTACAAGTTCCTGCAGTCCCTGTATATCTGTTGGATCCCAGGTTCTGTTCTTCTCCTTCAGACTCTCATCCCTTATCCTGAGCACTGCATCCGAGAAAGCTCTGTTCTGCTCCTCAGGAGTTTCCAGATGAATCGTCGCATTAAAGAGTGAAGAAACCTCCCTCTGCTCCTCACTGTCAATAAAAGCATTCATCAGCCTGGCAGGATTTACATCTCCATCCCTGTGCTGCTGATAAAGCATCTCTGCAACCTGTTTATACAGAGGGACTACAAAATCCGAGGGCTGGATATATTTCTCAACCGTATCAAAAATACCCGGATAAGTCACAAGCCAGGTAAGCATCAGTTTCTGCGCTTTCTCAGCTGCACTCTCCTTCTTCTTTGTCTGCCCCTTGTCCACAGGTTTGGGCTGGATTCGATTCTCAGCCGGAGTTCCCTTCATTGCAAGAGCCCCAACTCTCTTCTTCAGGTCCTCCACACTAATCCCGCTGCCTGTGTAATCCTTCACAATTGCTTCTATATAAAGATTTCTCTCCAGTTCATCAGAAAGCTCCAAAAGCATCTGTGCACACCGTTCAAAGAAACGGTTCTGTCCCTGAGGCTCCTCCATTGAAAACTCCTGTTCTGCCATATGTATGCGGAACATAAAGCTGTCCATCGCCTGTTCCAGACGTTTCTCAAACTCTTCTGCTCCAAGTGCCTTGATAAATTCATCAGGATCCTTATAAGGTCTGAGACTTACTACTCTGGAAGAAACACCTGCTTCCCTCAGGATCGGAATCGCACGGAGTGCAGCCCTTACACCTGCATCATCGCTGTCATACAAAAGCAGAACCTCCTGGGTGTATCGCTTCAGCAGGCTTGCATGCCCGGAAGTAAGTGCTGTTCCCAGTGATGCCACTGCATTTGTAAATCCAGCCTGATGCATGGCTATCACATCCATATATCCCTCACACAGGATCAGATAATTCTTTCTTGTGGTCCTTGCAGCATTCAGTCCATACAAATTCCGGCTTTTGTCAAAGATCGTAGTCTCCGGTGAATTCAGATACTTCGGCTTCCCGTCGCCCATCACTCTGCCGCCAAATCCAATCACACGGTTATTTACATCCATAATCGGAAAAATAACCCTGTTCCAGAACTTGTCATACATTCCCCTGCGTTCATCCACATTGAACAGGCCCGAATCTCTCAGCAGTTCGTCGCTGTAATTCTTTGACTTCAGGTATTTGTACAGATCATCACTGTACTTATCTGAATATCCCAGACCAAACTTCTTGATCGTCTCCTCACTTAGTCCTCTGCCTGTCAGATATTCATGTGCCTGTCTGCCGCTCTCACGGCGCAGCTGATAATAGAAATATCCTGCTGCAAGCTTATTAATCTCCAGAAGGGCAGCCCTGCGGTCTGCCTTTCTCTTTGCTTCTCCGGAATATTCAATCTTCGGAAGCTGCACCCCTGCACGGTCTGCCAGGTGCTGCAGTGCCTCTCCAAAGGTATAATTCTCATATTCCATCACAAAATTAAATACATTCCCTCCGGCTCCGCATCC
>CAKSAW010000096.1 GCA_934437695.1 uncultured Blautia sp.
ATACAGCCAAAGGAATCGACCTTGTAGTATGCTTTATGTCACAGGATCTTGCAGATACCGGTGCAGCCCAGAACACTATTGCTGCAGATGCGCGTGCGATCTACGGATACTATAATGAATAAAATACCTTTTATTTATAAAAGAAGAAGGCACAGCCCGCAAGGGATATGCCTCCTTCTTTTTGATTTAGCCAAAAAAATTTTTGTCTGCCTGTTAAGCATCCAGACCGTCAGCCTCTCCTTCTTCATAGGATTTCTCCCAAATCTCCGAAAATACTGCCAACGGACAGTCTGTAAGAAGACACATGAGAAGGAAACATTCATATGGATTTACTATATAAATCTCACCCATCCCGCATCTGAGCAGGATATCCTGGATTTCCTCCAGGAAATGCTTATATCTGTTAAAAGGATCATCGTCCTCCATTTCCTGAGAAACAATAAAAAACTCCAGGGTGATCAGATCAAATCGCTCCACAGGAAGCTTGTGACTGAGAATATTTGTGATACGTTGTCTGCTGAAACGCTTCTGGCTGAAATGTTTGGCAAGAATCGATGCAGACATTTTCTTCAGGTTGCCCATTTTATTGATCGGAATTCCACTGCAGATCACTTTTTCCACATCAGATGGTGTGATCCTCTCTGCTGTCCACACTTTATCCCCGCCTTTTTCCTCTTCATCATGCTGATAAAGTCCGGCGATGATCTGTTTGGCATGGTAAAGCAATTTCAGGAATTCCTGAAACGCCTGGCTTTTCTCAGATATGGGATCTACTCTTTTTGATTTCAGACGCGCAAGATAGTCTGTCAGTTTTTCTTCCGTATCCAGGCACAGATTACTTCCGCACAGAATCTGTGTGTTTTCAGTCTCTACAGGAGCCAGTGTCTCATATTTCTTTTTCAGCTCTTCCGCTTTGTGGTAGCCCTGCTGAGTACTGTAACAGTACCAGTAGATCACCTCGTCCGGATTATGAAAATCAAAATCCTGTTCCTTCAATACTCTTGTCAGAAAATCCGATACATCTTCTGTTGTCATTTTCAGCCCAAAACCCAGAAGAAAAACAGTTTCTCTTTTTACAGAAGCCTGATTCAGCCAGTTATTGACCAGTGCCGATAACTTGGTAGATGTAGGATTCATGGACTTTGGTGTATAAGTCTCTTTAAAAGAATCCACTATGATCTCCTTATACACCTCCTGTGGAACTTCAGAAAAAGGTTCTTCCAGCTCAGCCCTTTCATAAATATAACGCTTAAGATGATCACCAAAAGAAACCAGTTCCATTTCTTTATATAAATAATGAAAGATAACATCTGCATCTTCATCTTCAAAGCTGTCAAGGCTTACCACCTGTCTGAATCTCTGTGCCGCCCTTCTGGTAAATTCATAATCCTGTACTTTATCAAATGCCACGCTCTGTTCAAAATCCAGATCCTGCATACGGTTTTTCATGCTGCCCCACCTCTCATTTTTTGTCTTTTAGATTTTTCATCCATGCTTTCACTCTCTCCACTGTATCCAGCTTCTGTATCTCGCAGAGCACGATCGTCACATTATCTCTTCCTCCCTTTTGAAGGGCACTCTCAAGAAGATCATTTACGATTTCAGGGATTTTTATGTCCTTTGACAAAATCTCCTCTATCTCTCTGTCCGAAAGCATATCTGTTACTCCATCTGAACACAGGAGATATCTGTATCCCTCCTGATGCTCGATCTCTGACACAGAAGGTTCCAGCATCTGCAGGTCCTCAGGAAGTCCCAGATACTGAGTTAATGGGGCTTTTCCAACCACTGTGCTGCCAAGAACATGATCTTTGGAAATCTGCCGCAGCTTGCTGCCATCCATAAAATAAATCCTGCTGTCACCAAGATTACATGCAAACATGGACTCAGGTGTAAAAAGGATCATCGCCATTGTACTTCCCATACTCTGGATGTGATTGTCAGCCTCATATCTGCAAACTGCCTGATTCATTTTTTTACACACACGGTCTATAAAATCTTCCGGCATATCCCTTAGCATTCTTTTATTTGTATTATAAAATTTCCCAAATTCTTCGGATGCGAGAAAAGCTGCAACCTCTCCGCAGCTCTCTCCTCCCATACCGTCAAACACTGCCATGGCCGGCACTTTGTTTCCTGAAATGATTTTCGAGCACACGCCCTTTGTTCCTTCGTTATCCATTGGAAGGGATTCCCCAAAGCACCAGAAATTATCTTCATTATTTGCCCTTATATTTCCCATATGACAGGTATATGCACACTCAATCTGATACATTGTCATTATTATTCTTTGTTCCTTCTCCCTTCAATGCTTTCAATGAATTGTTCCAGTATTTCTCACCACGTTTCACAAACTCCTCATTATCGGTTTCATTATCATGGCATTTTCCATTGGAATCAATCCACCGAATCAGCTCACCATCATCATAGTAATAATATTCAGAAGTTTCATTATACCAAATATATGCAAAGAATAGTTTCTCTCCCCAGTAGAAATATTCTTCATAAACCCCGTCTTCAGACTCTGCCGGATAGATCAGAGCCTTCATACATTCACTCTCAATATCCAGATTTCCATCTGCTCGCTGAGTTGTCTTAACCCTCTTCAGGTATCGCAGAACCGTACCCTCAGTTCCAACCCAGTCATAACTGTTCAGATTATCTGTGATCGTTGTTGCCTGCTCTTTAATAGTATCCAAAGCTTTTGAAAAATCCTTGGAATCAGATTTTGCAGAGCTGTATTTCTCATCATCAAGAACTGCGATCGGATTATCGCTCTGATCTTCCTGACTATTACGTGTGCTTACCTTATAATAAACAGCTGCCATCAGAAGTACTGCAGCTCCTGCCACAATAGCAAGAAGCGCTCTGCTGAGCATCTGTTTCTTTCTTCGTCTCCGCTTTCTGGCTTCTACTGCACGGGCAGACCTCATTGCAACGGTTTCTGATGATTTTTCCTGTGTACTCTCTGACATTTTTTCCTGCACATTCAATACAGTTCTTCTGTCAGGAACATTCCGCAATACTGCTCCTGTTTTCTCTGCTCTGTCTGTTTTGTCTGCTTTCTCTGTCCTCTCTGTTTTCGGCACATTTTTCTGTATCTGTGTTTTCTGGATAATTCTTCCATTTTTCAGATCATCCAATGCACGATAGAACTCTTCCGGAGTCTGGTATCTCTGTGCAGGATCATAAGCACAGGCTTTCAGGATGATCCGCGCAAACTGCGCTCCTGCATCTGCCGGAGCACTCATCTGCTCTCCTGCTATTCTCTTGTTCAACGCATTTTCTTTGTCTCTGTATGTGATAAACTGTTTCTCCAGGCTCATAAACGGAAGCCTGTTATGATTCATCAGCTTATACAATACAATTCCAAGAGAATAAATATCTACTCTGCTATCATACTTCTCACCTTTATACATCTCCGGTGCCATATAAGAGTAAGTACCTTTCTTGGAAAATCCACTCATTGTCCTCTCAAGCTCACGGGCGATTCCGAAATCTCCCAGCTTGAAATCTCCAAATCTGGAAACAAAAATATTCTCCGGCTTAATATCTCTATGAATGATTTTAAGTTTCCTGCAGTATTCCAGTGCCTTACTCAGGTCCATTCCCAGCTGTATGACTTCTTTCTCAGTGAGCTGCCTCTCAGCACAATAATCTATAAAACTGGTAAGATATTCCATTCTTATGGAAATCTCCCAGCCAATCACATCCAGGTACTCCATTACCTTAAAATCTTCTACGGAGACAATATATGAATTCCCCCGGAAATACTCCATGGTGCTGATCTCCTGGATACACTCCTCTACAAGATTCTGGAAATATTGTCTTGCAGACTGATCATCCCCAGTTTCAGAACGGACACTGTTCAGTTCACTCTGACTTCCGGGGATATTGATGATCTTAATAGCAGAATAGAAAGATTTTCCCCGTTCTGTTCTTTGAGCTTTATACACTTTGCCAAAAGATCCCTCGCCGATCTTCTCTGTAATCTTCCATTCCGGCCATGCTGAAACCGGCAGTTCTTTATCCATACGGCACCTCCTTTTCTCTGGCATCATAATGTACTGGTATTATAACACAAAAACCCTCTTCATTGTATTTTTCTCTTTTTGTAAGCCAAAAAAGAGAACTATCCTGCTGACAAGACCTGTCAGCATAGATAGTTCTCCTATAAATTCATTCTAAATCAGTCCGGATAAAAATCCTGTGATGGAATCAACAGATTATTCGTTGTCCTCTGTATCATCTACATCGTCAGCCAGATCATCTGCTTCATCTGCATCAGATTCCTCAACATCGAATTCTTCGTCATCCTGAATTTCTTCATCCATTGTGATCATCTCTTCGTCTTTGATCTCTTCATCCTGAAGTTCCTCTGCTGTTTCCTCTTCCGGAACTTCCGGTTCAGGCATTGTACTGTCAAGTCTTACATCTCTGTAACGCTTCATACCAGTACCTGCCGGGATCAGCTTACCGATGATTACGTTCTCTTTCAGACCGATCAGCGGGTCAACCTTACCCTTGATAGCAGCTTCAGTCAGAACCTTAGTTGTTTCCTGGAAGGAAGCGGCTGACAGGAAGGAGTTTGTAGCAAGAGATGCCTTGGTGATACCAAGCATAACCTG
>CAKSAW010000097.1 GCA_934437695.1 uncultured Blautia sp.
AAAAGTACATCAAAGTCGTCGCCATATTTGTCATGAATGGCATGTGCATAATATTCTCCAAGTTTCTTTAACTGAGATCCTGTTACATATCCGCCTGCATTCATAAAGAACGGAGATTTTCTTCCACTTTTAAGAGTAAATTCTCCAAATTTCAGAACTTCACTGTCCACCATAAATTCAATAAATTCCTGTTTATACTGTTCCATCTTAAATTCTGCCTCCTGTATTTACTGCAACTTTTTCTATTTTACAATACCAACCATTTCCTTAACAGAATTAAATCCGTTTTTCTCCATGTATGCCTTAATTCCGTCAATAACTTCCATTGTCACTGCAGGATTATGGAAGTTTGCTGTACCAACAGATACTGCGCTGGCACCTGCAAGGATAAACTCGATAGCATCCTCTGCACAGGAAATTCCGCCCATTCCAATGATCGGGATATTAACTGCCTGTGCCACCTGATATACCATGCGGACCGCAATGGGTTTTACAAGCGGGCCGGAAACACCACCTGTTTTATTTGCAAGTGCGAAAGTCTTTCTGTTTATGTCTATTTTCATACCAGTCAGTGTGTTGATCAGTGATACAGCATCTGCACCGCCTGCTTCAGCACCCTTTGCAATTTCTGTGATATCCGTAACATTCGGTGTTAATTTCATGATCACCGGCTGTTTTGCAATTTTTTTGATCTGTGCTGTAAGCTCCTCTACATTGTGTGCATCCTGACCAAATGCAAGAAAACCTGCATTTACATTCGGGCAGGAGATATTGATTTCCATCATATCAATAGGCTGGTCTGCCAGGCGCTCTACCACTGCCAGATACTCTTCTGGTGCATGTCCGCACACATTTACAATAATCTTTGTATCATACTGTTTCAGAAACGGAATATCTCTCTCACAGAAAAGATCAATACCCGGATTCTGAAGACCAATAGCATTCATCATGCCTCCGTAAACCTCTGCCACACGCGGAGTCGGATTTCCAGCCCACGGAACATTGGCAACACCCTTGGTCGTAACTGCTCCCAGTTTATTAATATCTACATAATCAGCAAATTCTGCTCCTGAACCAAAGGTTCCGGATGCTACTGTTACCGGATTTTTCCACTCTACGCCGGCAATATTTACACTCATATCCATCAGATTTCCACCTCCGTAGAAAGAAATACCGGACCATCCTTGCAGATTCTTTTATTATTCACATTACTGTGTGCATCTTTCTCTTTTGACTTGCACACACAGGCAAGGCAGGCACCGATTCCGCATGCCATACGCTCTTCCAGGGAAATATAGCATTCGATTCCATTTTCTTCGGCATATTTTTTAATCGCACGGAGCATAGGAGTCGGTCCGCATGCATAGATAATATCTGCATTTAAACCGTTTTCTCTGATAGCATCCATAACATTTCCTTTTGTTCCCACACTGCCATCTTCTGTGGCAATATAGAGTGTTCCTGCTGCTTCAAATTCTTCTCTGAGGAAAGTATGACAGTCACGGTATCCTGCCACGATCTGCTTTTTACCGCATTTCATCTGTTTGGCAAGCTCCAGAATCGGAGGCACTCCGATTCCGCCACCCATGAGGAATACATTTTTTCCTTCTGCTTTCTCTACAGGAAAACCATTTCCCAACGGTCC
The DNA here is from genome assembly GCA_934437695.1 of uncultured Blautia sp. Classification (GTDB taxonomy): domain Bacteria; phylum Bacillota; class Clostridia; order Lachnospirales; family Lachnospiraceae; genus Blautia_A. The sequence goes on from CAKSAW010000097.1 coordinate 1,646, forward strand.
AAGTACCGGAATAGTATCTCCTGCCTTCATCTTTGAAAATTCATCTGTACCTGTTCCCTCTCCTGTCACTCTGTAAACCAGATGAAGTCTTCCATTCTCTTTATCGATCTCACAGAGACTGATCGGTCTGGGAAGGATCTTTGATCTGTCATTTGTATAGAGAGATACAAACTGCCCCGGCTTCGCATCTGCTGCAATTCTGTCAGTCTGGATCCACATGCTGTAAATACCTGCACCAATGCTCTCCTGACTCACAATGGTACATATTTCTCTTGTCTTCTCGCTCATCATTTTCCTCCTAGCGATTGTTTAACGCTGTACTGATGTCTTCGATCATATCTTTTACTGCCTGACGGGATGCATCTGCATAGTTCAATTCGCCAAAGGAAGCATATTTCTCCTGTTTGTAAGCCGCAATGATCCCGCGGGAGGAGTTAACAATCGCACCAAGTCCATCTTCATTAAAGAAATGTACAAGGTCTGCACCTTTTCCACCCTGTGCGCCGTATCCCGGTACCAGAATAAAGGTTTTTGGCATAAGCTTACGGAGAGTTTTTCCCATTTCCGGATAAGTAGCACCTACTACAGCACCTACATAGCTGTAGCTGTCTCCCATGTGTTCTTCGCCCCACTGAGCAACTTTCTCGCCAACCCACTCATAAAGCGGACGTCCGTCAATAAGTCTGTCCTGGAATTCTCCACTGGACGGATTTGATGTTTTTACAAGTACAAAAAGACCTTTGTTCTCTTCTTTGCATACATCGATAAATGGATTTACACTGTCGGATCCCATATATGGATTTATTGTTGCAAAATCTTCATCAAAACCTGCATATTTTTTACTTCCCACCTGAACTTTACCCAGGTGTCCTACTGCGTATGCAGAAGAAGTAGATCCAATATCACCACGTTTAATATCACCGATTACGATCAGACCTTTTTCTTTACAATAATCAATTGTTCTCTTATATGCCATTATACCCGGAATACCAAACTGCTCGTACATTGCGATCTGCGGTTTTACTGCCGGGATCAGATCACCAACTGTATCTACGATTCCTTTGTTAAACTGCCAGATTGCTTCTGCAGCACCTTCTAATGTCTCACCCAGCTCAGAAAAAGCTTTCTGCTGAATGTGCTGTGGAATATAGTTGAGCATCGGGTCCAGTCCTACTACGATAGGTGCATTTGTTTTCTGGATTTTTTCAATAAGTTTGTTGATCATGAGTCTTTCTTCCTCCTGAATATTTATATCTGAATATTTATCTTTTAATTCTTATGAATTCTGATATACAATCCTGCCGTCACAGATCGTATAAAGTATCTTTCCTTTTACTTTCCAGCCATCAAAAGGAGTATTACGTCCTTTTGAAGCAAATTCATTCTTATCAATCTTATATTCGTTGTCAATATCTGCAATAACAATATCTGCCGGATGTCCTTCCTGTATGGTTCCTCTGTCACTTCCAAGTATCTGCGCCGGATTCCAGCTCATCTTCTCGATCAGCTGTGAAACTGTAAGAATCCCTGTTTCCACAAGTGCAGTATAAGATAAGGCAAAGCTTGTCTCTATTCCTACAATACCAAAGGCAGCATTGCGGATAGAACCAGTTTTCTCAGGTGCCGCATGAGGTGCATGATCCGTACTGATCACTTTAAATGAACCATCTTTCAGTCCCTTGATCAGAGCATCCACATCCTTCTTCGTACGAAGAGGAGGATTCATCTTATAATTTGGATCATCACATTTAATATCATCAGAAGTAAGTATAAAATGATGAGGGCACACTTCTGCTGTAATATTATCCAGTCCTTCTTCCTTTACAATCTCCATCATTTTTGCAACACCCTCTGTAGAACAGTGGCAAAGATGCAGCTTTGCGCCGGTTTCTCTGGCAAGCAGGATATCTCTCGCTGCGATCACGTCCTCAACCGCATTGCAGATACCTGGCAGTCCAAGTCTTTTAGCATTCTCATCATCGTTCATACAGCCATCTCCACGCAAGTCAATATCCTCACAGTGCGCAAAAACAGGAATATCTAATTTCTTTGCAATTTCCATGGCTTCTTTGCAGAGTCTGGTATTCATTACTGATTTGCCGTCCTCAGATAAAGCCGGAATCCCAGCTTTTACCATTCCCTCAATATCTGAAAGCTGATCTCCCTTCTCACCTTGTGTGATAGCGCCTGCCTGAAGTACATGAATTTTTGAAAGCTGTTCAGCCTTATGATGTACATAATTTACACGGTCAGGATTATCAATAACCGGTGTTGTATTCGGCATGGCAACAACAGTTGTCACTCCGCCTCTGGCAGCAGCCAGAGAACCAGTTTCTATATCCTCTTTCTGAGTCTGTCCTGGATCTCTGAAATGAACATGAAGATCAATCAGTCCCGGCATCACCAGACATCCCTTCGCCTCTATCACTCTGTCGCTTTTATCTTTTACTTTCAGTGACTCACCGATCTTGGTGATCACTCCGTCTTCCAGATAAATATCGCCTTTCTTATCAGTGTCGGTAGCCGCATCTACAATACGTCCTCCCCGAATCAGAATGCCCATGTAATTCTCTCCCTTCGTTGCTGTAATACATTTTCTGTTTACTGCCATTTGCCTTACTGTATGCTCTCTGACAGGCAGTAACTTTCTGATATACATAATACACGAAACTGTCTGTTTTATAAAGCCTTTTTTTACTCATACAAGGTCTTTTTTGCTTGACATTTCAAAATACGGGATATATAATCAAGTCATATCTGGATTATTTAATGTATAGTCACTGGTTTTTAGAGATTATATACTGGTATATAATCTGTAAAATCTGGTGATTTTTTTATTGCCAGAAACTATATAATTTTTTTATTTTTTATGGAGGTAACAACATGAACAAGGGAACTGTAAAATGGTTCAACGCAGAAAAAGGTTACGGATT
>CAKSAW010000098.1 GCA_934437695.1 uncultured Blautia sp.
TCGAACCTTCGAAAGCGTTGCTAACAGATTTACAGTCTGCCCCCTTTGGCCACTCGGGAATCCATCCTTGAACCGAAAATCATTATATATGAAATATCAGAAGAATGCAAGTGTTTTTTGAAAAAAATCATGGGAAATTTTATGGAAAGTCTGTATAGGATTAACAGGACAGGATATTTTCCTGTATAAATGGGAATTTTATCGGACTTATATTATTTTGCGTGTTATTTTTTTAGCAAAATAGTAGACGAAAAAGTAGAAATCTGGTAATATAACCATATCTGGATATAGATGTAAATCCATATCAAAGATGGATTAGAGTAACTGAGAAAGAACATACAGTTACTACAGATTAGGAGGAATTTATCATGTTAGTAAGCGCAACAGAAATGCTGAAAAAAGCAAAAGCAGGCCATTATGCAGTTGGACAGTTCAACATCAACAACCTTGAGTGGACAAAGGCTATCCTTTTAACAGCTCAGGAACTGAACTCTCCTGTAATCCTTGGTGTATCCGAAGGTGCTGGTAAATATATGACCGGTTATAAAACAGTTGTTGGTATGGTTAACGGAATGATGGAAGAACTGAACATCACTGTTCCTGTAGCTCTTCATCTTGACCACGGCAGCTATGAAGGATGTTTAAAATGCGTGGAAGCAGGATTCTCATCCATCATGTTCGACGGATCTCATTACCCGATCGAAGAAAACGTTGCAAAAACTAAAGAACTGGTTAAGATCGTTGCTGAACACGGAATGTCTCTGGAAGCAGAAGTTGGTTCCATCGGTGGTGAAGAAGACGGTGTTGTAGGAATGGGCGAATGCGCAGATCCTCAGGAATGCAAGATGATCGCAGACCTTGGCATTGATTTCCTTGCAGCAGGTATCGGTAACATCCATGGAAAATATCCGGCTAACTGGAAAGGCTTAAGCTTTGAAACTCTGGATGCGATCCAGAAACTGACAGGAGAGATGCCTCTGGTACTTCACGGTGGTACAGGTATTCCTGCAGATATGATTAAGAAAGCTATTGACCTTGGTGTATCCAAGATCAACGTAAACACAGAATGCCAGCTTTCTTTTGCAGCAGCTACACGTAAATATATCGAAGAAGGCAAAGATCAGCAGGGCAAAGGATATGATCCACGTAAACTTCTTGCTCCTGGATTTGATGCTATCAAAGCTACTGTTAAAGAAAAAATGGAATTATTCGGATCAGTAGACAAAGCCTGAGAAATAGAAGAATCGGATGATTTTATCTGATTGATTGAAAAGACCCTTGCAGGAAATTTCCTGCAGGGGTTTTTATGTTGCAGAAAATCACTCCAAAATCTGAAAAATTTATCATGTTTCTTGATTTTTTATCATGGTGAAAATCTTTTCGAAAATATACAATATAAACAGATTAAGAGAAATGAAAAACCTATCATAATAAAAAGGAGAGAAAACAATGATGAAAATGAAAAAATTAACAGCAATGAGTATGGCAGCGTTAATGGCAGCATCTATGATTCCTGCAGTTCCGGCAATGGCGGATGACGCAGCAGGAAAAGTTTACTACTTAAACTTTAAACCGGAACAGGATGAAGCATGGCAGAATCTGGCTAAAGAATACACAGATGAGACTGGGGTTCCTGTAACAGTTGTAACAGCAGCTTCCGGACAGTATGAGACAACACTTCAGTCTGAAATGGCAAAAAGTGATGCTCCTACATTATTCCAGGTAAACGGACCGGTTGGCCTGAAAAACTGGAAAGATTACTGCTATGACCTGAAAGATTCTGATATTTACTCACAGCTTACTTCTGAATCCTACAGCTTAAAGGATGGAGATGCTGTAGATGGTATCGCTTATGTAATCGAATCCTACGGTCTGATCGTAAATAAGACATTACTGGAAAAAGCAGGATATACACTGGATGACATCAAGAGTTTTGATGATCTGAAAAAAGTAGCAGATGATATCCAGAGCAAGAAAGATGATCTGGGAATCAAAGGCGCATTTACATCAGCTGGTATGGACGGATCTTCTGACTGGAGATTCAAAACACACCTTGCAAACCTTCCAATCTACTATGAGTACAAAGAAGACGGAATCGATGATACAGATGCTATCAAAGGTACATATCTGGATAATTACAAAAATGTATTTGATCTGTATATCACAGACTCTACATGCGACGGATCTGAACTTTCTGCAAAAACAGCAGATGACTCCAGAAACGAATTTGTAAACAGCGAAGCAGTATTCTATCAGAATGGTTCCTGGGAATACGGTGAACTGTCCAAGACATTCTCAGATGATGAACTGGCTATGATTCCAATCTACTTCGGTGTAGATGATGAGAACGAAGGACTTGCAACAGGTACAGAGAATTACTGGTGTGTAAACAAGAACGCATCTGAGGAAGATGTACAGGCAACTCTTGATTTCATGAACTGGTGTGTAACTTCTGAAGCAGGAACTAAATCAATGGCAGAAGATATGGGCTTTACAATTCCTTTCAAAACAGCAGAAACACCGAGTAATGTCTTTGTAAAACAGGATCAGGAATATACAGAATCCGGCCTTACTCCTGTATCATGGAACTTCACAACCATGCCGTCTGAAGAGTGGAAAAACAGTCTTGGAACAGCTCTGACCGCATATGCAGCAGAGACAGGTTCCTGGGATGATGTTGTAAGTGCATTTGTAGATAACTGGGCAACAGAAAAAGCTCTTTCCGAATAAAAAGAAAGTAAAAACAACAGGGGAGACAGAAAAACAGCTGTCTCCCTTTCTAAATGAAATGTCTTTCAAAAGTATGAAAGAGTAGAAGAGGAGAGATTTGTAATGGTAGGAAAAACAATCAAGAAGTGGTGGCCGATTTTCGTCCTTCCTACACTGGCTGCATTTATCATAGGATTCCTGTGGCCGTTTATCTGGGGAATTTACCTTTCGTTCTGTAAATTCACTACAGTGCAGGATGTAACATTTGTAGGCTTTTCAAACTATCAGAAGATACTGTTGGATAATACGTTCAGCCATGCATTCTGGCTGACTGTTGTATTTGCATTCATTTCCAGTATTCTGATCAATGTGCTGGCATTTGCCATCGCACTGACCCTGACAAAAGGATATAAAGGAACCAATGCGTTCCGTACAGTATTTTTCATGCCGAACCTGATCGGCGGTATCGTACTTGGATATATCTGGCAGACTCTGCTGAATGGTCTGTTATCCAAATGGGGACAGCCGTTGCTGGCTCTTTCAGCGAAGAACGGATTTATCGGAATGCTGATCCTTCTGTGCTGGCAGCAGATCGGATATATGATGATCATTTATGTTGCAGGTCTGAATAATGTATCTCCGGATCTGATCGAAGCAGCACAGATCGATGGTGCTTCTTCCAGACAGATTCTGTTTAAGATCAAGATCCCGATGATCATGCCTTCCGTTACTATCTGTACATTCCTTACACTGACTAACGGATTTAAGATGTTCGACCAGAACCTTTCTCTTACAGGCGGTGATCCTGGAAAGAAATCCCAGCTCCTTGCACTGAATATCTATGATACCTTCTATGCGCGAAGCGGACCGCAGTGGAAGGGTATCGGACAGGCGAAGGCGGTTGTATTCTTTATTCTCGTAGTAGCCATCGCGCTGATCCAGCTCAGAGCAACATCATCTAAGGAGGTGCAGCAGTAATGGACGCTAAGAAGAAAACAAGTATCATTCCTACTATTATATTGACTGTGATCTCTGTTTTGTGGATGTACCCGATCATTCTGATTTTTATGAATGCATTTAAGAAAGAAACAGCAATCACTACAGCACACGTATTTGAACTTCCGTTTGGAAATGTGTGGAACGGAATTGCCAACTATGTAGCAAGTGTGACAGAGATGGATTTCCTGAAATCCTTCTGGTACAGTCTGGTGATTTCAGTGATGTCTGTTGTTCTGATTCTTCTGTGCTGCTCAATGTGTGCATGGTATATTGTCCGTGTAAACGGAAAACTTTCCAAAATTTTATATTATCTGTGTGTGTTCAGTATGGTAGTACCTTTCCAGATGGTAATGTTTACCCTGGCAAAGACAGCTGATACATTGAAACTGAACACCCCATATAATATCTGTATCATTTATCTGGGCTTCGGAGCCGGGCTTGCAGTATTTATGTTTACGGGATTTGTGAAGGGAATTCCGCTGGAGATTGAAGAGGCGGCATTGATCGATGGCTGTAACCCGCTTCAGGTATACTTTAAAATCCTGATTCCTATTCTGAAACCGACTATTATCTCCACTGCGATTCTGGAGCTGATGTGGGTATGGAATGATTATCTTCTGCCAACACTGGTACTGGATATCAAGAAATACCGTACTATTCCAATGGCAGTACAGTATTTCAGAGGAAGCTTCGGACATGTGCAGATGGGGCCGATGATGGCCAGTATCATGATCGATATCATTCCGATCGTAATCGTATATCTGGTATGTCAGAAATACATTATTGAGGGTGTTGTTGCAGGCGCTGTAAAAGGATGATAAAAT
>CAKSAW010000099.1 GCA_934437695.1 uncultured Blautia sp.
CTTAAGATCCTGTCGATCTGTCCCTGTCCGATAATGGAATATCCCTCTTTACCAATACCTGTATCATAAAACATCTCATTGATGTCCTTCAGTCTGCAGGAGCTTCCATTGATTCTGTACTCACTTTCTCCTGAACGATAAAGTCTTCTGGTAACCGTAACTTCACTGTAATCCACAGGCAGCTTATGATCTGAATTATCCAGTGTAATAGCCACTGATGCATAGCTTAAAGGCTTCCTTGTCTCTGTCCCTGAGAAAATAACATCCTGCATATTTCCTCCTCGCAGAGACTTGGCACTCTGTTCACCCAGAACCCATCGCACAGCATCACCGACATTGCTCTTACCGCTTCCGTTTGGTCCCACAATACCGGTAATTCCATTATGAAATTCAAAATTGATCTTCTGGGCAAAAGATTTAAATCCCTGTACCTCTATATTCTTTAAATACATAATTCTCCTGTTTACTTCTTAAGCACACGGATTGCCTGATAAGCTGCAGCCTGCTCTGCAGCTTTCTTTGTATGACCGCTGCCCTGTCCCATTACCTTGCCATTTACTATTGCGTCTACAGTAAAGTTCTTGTTATGATCCGGTCCTTCTTCTTTTGTCAGAACATATTCCACCGGCTGAGTTCCGTTTTCCTGCACGATCTCCTGCAGGATGGTCTTGCTATCATAAAAGAGCTGTTTGTGTTCTATATCATTCAGGATAAAATTCAGCACAAACTCCTTTGCACTAGCAAAACCACCATCCAGATAAATAGCTCCCAGTAAGGCCTCTGTTGCATCTGATACGATAGAATCCCTGTTTCTTCCCCCTGTCATATCCTCTCCTTTTCCAAGGAGCAGAAACTGAGGAAGCCCGAATTCTCTTGCACAGTAAGCGAGGCTTGGTTCACATACCAGGCTTGCTCTCTTCTTAGTCAGTTCTCCCTCCGGCACCTGAGTAAATCTGGCATACAGATAATCACTGCTGATCAGCTCCAGTACAGCATCTCCCAGAAATTCCAGTCTCTCATTGCTTCCCAGTTTACCCAGCTTTTTCTCATTTGCGTAGGAACTGTGTGTCAGTGCCTGTGTCAGATAATGTTTATTTTTAAACTGATATCCTATGATCTTCTCTAACTCTTCTGTTCTTTTGTTCATTTCTATAACCCTCTCCATACAAGTGGGGCTGTCTGCGGACAGCCCCACTGTCATTTCTTCTTTTATTTGATGGCACGGATCGCCTCAACAGCATCTCCAACTGTCTGGATCTGTTCTACAGATTCATTCTCCAGTTCAATATCATATTCTTCCTCGATCCCCATAATGATCTGAAAAATATCCAGAGAATCTGCACCCAGATCATCCACAAATGTAGTATCCGCTGTGATCGAATCTGCATCAATGTTCAGAACCTCTGCAATGATCGCTTTTATTTTTTCAAGCTCCATGATTCAAAACCTCCTTCTTTGTTTCTGTCTGTTTCTTATGCCTGTTCAGTTTTATCTTCCAGAATACGCTCTGCGATCTTCTCGTTGATCTTCTCCTGTTTAAACTGCACACACTGGAAAATACCATGCTTGATCTCAATAGCTTTGGCACTTCCGTGAGTCTTTACCACAAGTCCCTTCAGTCCGAGAAGAGGTGCTCCACCGTATTCACTTGCATCAAAAGATTTCAGTGTTTCCTTCAGTGCAGGTTTTACCAGAAGCGCTCCTATCTTACTTCTGAGGCTGGTCATCATTCCCTCTTTGATCTTATGGACCAGAGCAGAGCCAACCCCTTCATATAATTTAAGGATCACATTTCCTACAAAAGCCTCACACACTACTACATCTGCATATCCTGCGGGAATATCCCTGGCCTCAATACTTCCGATAAAATTAATGCCCTTACATTCTTTCAGAAGTGGGAAGGTTTCTTTAACCAGTGCATTTCCCTTCTCCTCTTCCGCACCATTATTTACGATAGCAACTCTGGGATTTTTAATACCGACTACGTTCTCCATATAGATAGAACCCATCTTTGCAAACTGTACCAGATGGGATGGGCGTGCATCTACATTGGCACCGCAGTCAATCAGCAGAGTTACCCCGTCGATGGTAGGAATCAGCGGTGCAAGAGGAGGTCTCTCAACACCTTTACTTCTGCCCACAAGTACCTGTCCGCCAACAAGAACGGCGCCAGTGCTTCCTGAAGAAACAAAAGCATCCGCTTCCTGTTTCTTAACCATATTCAGACCTACCACGATTGATGAATCTTTTTTCTTGCGGATTGCAAAAACAGGAGGCTCAGCTGTCTCAATCACCTCTGTTGCATTGACAACCTGGATCTGTTCCTTCGGATATCCCGAGTATTTTGCCAGCTCTTTCTCTATTACTTCCTGCTTTCCTGTAAGTATTACTTTTATGTCCTGTCGCTCTGTTACAGCTTCAACTGCAGCCTTGACAGGTTCCTGGGGGGCATTGTCTCCACCCATTGCATCTACCACAACTCTGACCTGTTCTGCCATATCTATATCTCCTGTTATTTCACTCTAATCATTTACTTTCCCATAATTTGTATGATACTAAAGAATCAGCCGTAAAGTCAATAGTATCTGCAAAAATGTTATCTGTTACTTATTATTCTGAGCTTCGATCTTCTCAGCCAGATCATTCAGGTAAACCCATCTGTCCATCTTCTCATCCAGATCTGCCTGCGCTTTTTCTTTCTGCTCCATAATCTCACGAAGCTTTCCGGAATTGGTTGCATTTGCCTCCATATCCTTATCCAGCTTTTCCAGGAGCTCTTCCAGGGCAGCAATATCATCATCTATAGTCTCAAATTCTCTCTGCTCTTTATAAGTAAACTTCAGCTTCTGGGGCCGGTTCTGCTTCCAGTCTGCCTGTGAAGCTTTCTTCTTTTCAGCATCAGCAGGCGCACTCTGCCCTTCAGATACAACTGTACCCTTTCTTGCCAGTGCTTCAGTATAATCCGTATATCCGCCCTCATACTGAGTCAGATGTCCGTCCCCTTCAAAAGCAAAAATCCTGTCCACAATATTGTCAAGGAAATACCTGTCATGAGACACTGCGATCACGATCCCTGCAAATGAATCCAGATAATCCTCCAGAATCGTCAGCGTAGGAATATCCAGATCATTGCTGGGCTCATCAAGAAGAAGCACGTTAGGCGCTTCCATAAGAACCTTCAACAGATACAGACGTCTCTTCTCCCCACCTGACAGCTTTGCAATCGGTGCATACTGCATTGCAGAATCAAACAGAAATCTCTCCAGCATCATAGTTGCTGAAATCTTCCCATCTCTGGTTGGAATATATTCCGCCACATCACGGATATAATCGATCACCCGCTGATCTGTATCCATATCCGGCACTTCCTGGGCAAAATATCCTATGCGGATGGTCTCTCCGATTTCCACCTCACCTGCATCCGGCTGTATAACTCCGTCAATGATTTTTATCAGAGTTGACTTTCCGCACCCGTTCGGTCCTATAATACCAAGGCGCTGATTGCGCAGCACAATATAAGTAAAATCATCCAGGATCTTCTTCTCACCAAAATTCTTGCTGATATGATGAAGCTCAATTGTCTTCTTGCCCATACGCGTCTCAACGGAATCCAGCTCCACATTTCCATCCCTCACAGGCGCTTTCCCATTCTTCAGAGCCTCCAGACGTTCCAGACGCGCTCTCTGCTTGGTACTTCTTGCACGGCATCCCCGCTTCGCCCACTCAATCTCCATTCTGAGTACACTCTGTCTCTTTCTCTCACTTGCAAGCTCCATCTCCTCACGTTCAGCCTTCAGTTCAAGGAATCTGGAATAATTCGCCTCATAGGCATAAAGATTCCCATGGGAAATCTCAAGAATCTTATTTGTAACCCTGTCAAGAAAATATCTGTCATGGGTAACCATGATAACAACACCCTTAAAGCTTCTCAGATAATCTTCAAGCCATGTTACCATCTCATTATCCAGATGGTTTGTAGGCTCATCAAGAAGAAGTACATCACAGGGATTCACCAAAGTCCTTGCCAGAGCCACCCTCTTCTTCTGGCCTCCCGACAAATGATCAATCTTCTCTTCATGATCTGTGATGCCAAGCTTATTCAGCACATTTCTGGCCTCACTCTCAGTACTCCAGTCCCTTTGCCATTTCCCCTCTGCCACATAATCCAGGATTGCAGAACCCTTGGGAAACTCCGGCATCTGAGGCAGATAAGTGATCCTCAGGCCATTCTGAGTGATCACCTGCCCCTCATCCGGCTCCTCCAGACTACCAATAATCTTCAGGATCGTAGACTTACCAGTACCATTGATACCAATGATACCAATCTTGTCTCCCTGATGGATTCCATAAGAAACATCATCCAGTACCACCTTCTCTCCAAACACCTTGGAAACATGCTCTATATTCAAAATATTCATATACAAAAACCTCTCTCGTAATTTTCGCTCCCATTATACCATCTCCCCAGACATTCTAAAACCCCCATCTGACTATAACATA
>CAKSAW010000100.1 GCA_934437695.1 uncultured Blautia sp.
TTAAAAATGTAAAGAATTTTCGAGAATCGTATGTGTTTCACTGTTTAGTTATCAAGGTTATCTGTCTTGCGACAGCTCGTTTATTATATCACTTGCCTTTCATCTTGTCAAGAACTTTTTTATTTTATTTTTTCATGTTCTTTTCAGATGTCTGCATCAGCAACTCTGATATATTATCATGTCTTCAGTTTCCTGTCAACACTTTTTTTATATTTTTTTCAACTTTATTCAACCACTTTCTGGTTATCTGTCAAAAAAAATCCGCCTCCATCAGAAGCGGATTTATCATATCATTATTTTTTCTTTACGTCAAGCACTATTTTACATTTTTTTACATCTTTTTCATTTACATATATCTATCCACATACAATACATCCGGAAGTGCTTTTAATAGAAGATGCTCATAAATATCTTTATCAGGATATCCTTATCATATATATAACTGAGAATATAATCTTTTTCAACTATATGAAGCCCTGCCTCTCCAATTTCTGTGTTACATATAATAGTCAAAGCCAAAAGTACAACCCATATCACGATCAGAAATTTGGCTGCTCCGAGAAATGCTCCCGCAATCTTATTCATACCATGGATCACAGGAAGCCTGGATACAAGATCAAGCATCCATATAACACTTTTTATCAAAATTGCAGACATCAGCAGTGAAATCAGAAAGGAAATCCCATTTACCACCATCTTCGCCAGATATTGAGTAATATAATCTGAGAATGTACTTACAGCCAGATACTGATAAATATCTGAATTATTATTCTGGACCAGACCATCGCTTATCAGATCAGGAAGATTCATCTCATTGATAAATTCAGTCTGCCCTTCTTTATTACTCATCTGTACATTATATTTTTCTTCCACAAATTTCTGGCAGCTTTCCTGTATTTTTTCATAAATCGATGTGTTCTCACAGATAAACTCATTCACATACGGATTCACAAACCATACCATCGCCATTGACAAAAATATACATGCAAATGAAACAATTTCTTTTATCAGCCCTCGCTTATACCCTCTGACACATGCTGTTACCAGCAGAAGTGTTGTAATGACCCCAGCCCACGTTAAAGCCATTTTATTCCTCCTAACTCAGCTTTATCACTTCTACACCGCTGTCCAGCACAAGAAGATATCTGTTCATTCCGATTTTGAAAAAGCTCTTGATTGTTCCATCTACGCTGCCGAGATATTTCTGAACTCCTCTGCTGTTCATTACGCACATCTGAGAACTGTTATACATCAGAATATTTCCTCCGCTTAACTCAATGGTTGTATATGGAATATTGAAATTTTCTTTAAATTTCAGTTTACCGTCTATAGTATACACTTCCATTGTATACTGTTTATCTTTACTGTCATTCTTAAACACAAGTCCGATCATATCATTATCATAGAAAGTACTGATAATCTCTTTATCTACCTTCACCGTTTTTATCTCTTTGGGAATCTGGCTTCCCTGATAGATCGTAAATCCATTATCTTTAAGCGCTATGGAACGACTATTGTTAAGATACTGAATCTGTGGGACTACCACATCCTCATATTTATATCCGCTTACAATCCTGTCATCCTCATTCTGTCCCACATCACCAAAATTATAAAATGCAACATAACTGGTCGTATTACTTCCATCAACAAACTGATACGTCACCATCATGATCACCCCATCTTCAGATATGGCAATATCCAAAGGATATCCCGGATCATCTATCTTTGTCTGGTTTTCAGCAATCAGGCTTCCGTCTGTACTGTAAAAATCAATCCAGGTATCATCTCCTCCATCCAGAATTGCCGCAACAAGACCACTTTTAGACACTCTTGCTTTAATAATACTGTAAGAAGTTGTCACACTTCCTGTTTTTCCTGATTTATCATAAATCTCCAATGTAGTTCCATCTTTATCTGCGATCACTGCACGCGTTCCATTGACATCAGCAATAGGATTCTGCATCTGATAGGTTTCACTCCAAAGTGTACTCAGCTTGTCAGAAACCAGTGAAACTCCATCTGGACTGTACCGAAGGATATTTCCATCCATCTCTACATAGTTTGTAGAAACAATATCCTCCTGTTCACTGGTCTGTATTACTTTATATGTATGATAACTTCGTTTCTCTATATAAAATCCCACAGCCGTTACAGCAGCAGCTATCGCTACTACTGTAATAACTGTTTTTTTCACTATATTTCTTTTGTGACGCGATAATCTGCTCTCATAATCATCTGCATATTCTTCTTCTGTCATTTCCCGGGCTTTCGCTTTTCTGTTTCTCTCTGCCTGGAGTTTTTTCTTTTTATGTTTCTTTATCATTTTCTTAAATGAATTTGCCATTTTAGCCTCTACCTTATTTTCACTTTCATTTTCTGTTCATCGGTAACACTCCGGCAGTCATATGATTGCGGAGACACTGAATAATCATAGTTATTCAATTTTTGTCCTTTATTATAGCACAATATTCTAAGGTAATACAATTACTTGTCCCGGATAAATGATCTCATCTGCTGACATTCCATTCAGCCGACAGATCTGGCTTATAGCTTCTGTATTTCCATATTTTTCCATACTTATCTGAAAAAGAGTATCACCCGGTTGGATCACATAAGACTCATGCACTTTTCCTGACGCCTCACTGTTTTCTTTCTCAGCAGCTTCTCTGATACGTTTTTTAGCTTTACGTTCATCCGCTTCCTGCTGATAAATCTGTTCTGTTTTATCTTCATTTTCTACCTGTGTGGTCGGAAGCGGCTTTGTCTCACTTTGTTTATTTTCTGCATGCGATCTATTACTCTGAATATTCTTCCGGCTCACATTCCGGGAATTCACATCCTTTTTTATCATAACAGAAGGCGAAGGAGTTACTTCCTCAACGATCACTGACGAAACCGTTGCACTTTCTTCTTTTTCAGTCTGCCTTATATTCTCATAATTTCTGTAAAAATTCACGCCTACAGTCAGTACCGCGATTGCCAGACATGCTGTCAACCCATATGAAAAAACAGAAGGAGCTGCTGACTCCTTCTTAATTTCTTTTTTATCTGCAATTATTTTTCGAAAATTCTTCACAGCCTTGTCTTCATATTGCTCCTGCTTTTCCGGCTGAAGTTCTTTATTTTTATTGATCATATACGTCTGCATTCCGGGATTTTTTTCATAATAAAGATAATAGCCTCCCAGCTGTACCATTTTATTATTCTCATAGTGAAAAAAAGCATCTTCCCGTTCCTGGGGTTCCATAAGCATCAGGACTTTTTCTCCGCCAAAATGCTTTGTATGCACTTTTGTCATCACTTCTGATACTTCCATTGAAAGCTGAGGCTGTGAAAAGAACCATCCCACGATTTCCTGATCCTCAAAATACTCTTTCTGATCCTTCTGTATCTGTTTCCATTGCTCCCCTGAAAAATCAATATGGTCAGGTACTGCATCCATTTCTTCTGCCACGACAGCACCTTTTACGAACAGATATACCTCCTGAGAACGCCATTTTATATCTCCTGTGAGAACTGCCACCCTGGCTTTGAGTTCTCCTGTTGTATCCTCATTTCTGGCAAGCCTTACCAGAAATGTATACACATAATCTTCCATATAGATTTTGTAATTTTCACCAGCCTGACCGATCTGTCGTATATTTCTGGGTAATCCAAACGATTCTTCACCATTTTGTACTTCCTGAGATTCTTCCTTATAGATCACTTCTATCATATCTCATCACCCCTTCGGGTATCAGAATATCACAGGTAAATTGCAGATTTTATCACATTGTAAGAGGAATCTACAAGAATTTGACGACAGATTTTGCACTGTGCATAAATTTACCTGAAGCAGGATATGATGAAACATATAGTATTATCCAGGACGTGCAGACAAGGAGGTTTTATGGTATTTTATGTAAACTCACAGAAAAGCAATTCCTCTGAAGAAATTGCTTTTCTTTTAAATAAATGTATTATTCATCACTCTGCTCCATGGTCAGAGCTGATTTTTTTGTGTATTGGAAGTGACCGTGTAACAGGTGACTGCCTGGGTCCATATATCGGTCATCAGCTTCTTGATCACCTCAATACACATGGTATTTATATTTATGGCACCCTCAAAGATCCTGTACACGCCTTAAATCTGGAAAAAGTCACCCGACAGATCAAGAAACTTCATCCTGACGGACTTGTGGTCGCAGTAGATGCATCTCTTGGACAAAAAAAGCACCTGGGATACGTGACCATCGCAGATGGCGCACTGTATCCAGGTGCTGCAGTTCAAAAAGAACTTTCTCCTGTAGGTGATATCCACATCACAGGGATCGTAAACATTGCAGGTATGCTGGAGCAGCTGACGCTTCAGACAACCCGGCTGTCTACAGTAATCTCACTGGCAGATACCATCACACAGGGAATCTTAAATTATACAAATTCTTTGATCTGTTTGTAGATGCCTTCTGCATCCAGACCATATTTCTCAAGAAGAGCTGTTGC
>CAKSAW010000101.1 GCA_934437695.1 uncultured Blautia sp.
AACGGAACTTTACCTTTGATTGCTGCAAGATGAGCAACAGGTGTTAAGTCCATAACTTCCTGTACAGAAGATTCGCAAAGCATTGCGCATCCGGTCTGACGACAGGCCATAACGTCGGAGTGATCACCGAAGATTGAAAGTGCGTGAGAAGCAAGTGCACGTGCAGATACGTTGAATACTGCAGGTAACTGCTCACCAGCGATTTTGTAAAGGTTCGGGATCATAAGTAACAGACCCTGAGATGCTGTATATGTTGTTGTTAAAGCACCTGCTGCCAGAGATCCGTGTACAGCACCTGCTGCACCAGCCTCAGACTGCATTTCAGTTACCTGAACTTCCTGTCCGAAAATGTTCTTTCTTCCCTGGGTTGCCCATTCATCTGTTGCTTCCGCCATAACAGATGAAGGAGTGATCGGGTAAATAGCGGCTACATCTGAGTATGCATATGAAGCATGAGCAGCTGCATGGTTACCATCCATGGTTTTCATCTTTCTTGCCATAGTTTGTTTTTCCTCCTTAAAGGTTGATGAAAATTATATTATTTTAAGACATGATAAAGTATGCCCTAAATTTCACTGTAAATTATAGCATAATCTTTCGGTTATGTCCAATTTCTTTTGTCATATTTTGTATCTTATGAAGTACAAAAATAAAATTTTCTTTCTTTTTGTATATATTGATGTCAGAGTCAAAAGGCATTTTGTCCCTGACTTGATATCTGCGAAAAAAAGAGAAGGCTTCACGCCTCCTCCATAATCTGCTGTATTGTTTTTCTCTTAAGAAGCTTCACCAGCTCATCCTGCACTCGCAGCAGTTCTTTATGTACCAGACATGGCATTCCGTCCTGTCCGTCTCTGATGCAGCTGTATTTGGGATCCAGACATTCAATAATGAACATATCCGGATCAATGGCTGAATAAATATCATACAGGGTCAGCTCATCCAGTTCTTTGTTCAGGGAATAGCCTCCATGTACACCTCTGTATCCCTTGACGATCTCTGCTTTCTGAAGTTTCTTAAGGATCTTATAGGCAAAAGGTGCTGTTACCGATTCCTTGTCACAGATATCCGACACGCTCAGTCTGCTCTCTCCCCAAAGTGCACGTACCACTCTCACTGCATAATCGCACTCTCTCGTAATAAACATAATCTCCGTAACCTTTCTCAAATTAATTCTTCACAGCCTTCCAGACCGTTCCCGGCTGTTTTGGCCAAACATTGTTTTTACCATATATAATGCCCTGTACTGCAGCCACCTTACAGACTGTTCCGGGCAGATCAATGCCTCATATTTATGGCTTTTTTGTACTTTATTATACCAGTGGTTCTTTTTTTTGTAAATAAAAGAAGCCAAAAAAGCAAAAAACAGTTGCAAATTTCTCAGTTTAAGGTACAATGATAAGCGGTTATTATAAATAAGAATGATTTTTAATAAAAACGAGGTATGATATGATTTCAGCAAACAATATTACTCTGCGCGTAGGTAAAAAAGCGCTCTTCGAAGATGTAAATATCAAATTTACAGAAGGCAACTGCTACGGCCTCATCGGTGCAAATGGTGCCGGTAAGTCCACATTCCTTAAAATCCTCTCCGGACAGTTAGAGCCTACCAACGGTGACATTGTCATCACTCCAGGCCAGCGTCTTTCTTTCCTGCAGCAGGATCATTTCAAATATGATGCATACACTGTTCTCGACACTGTTATCATGGGTAACAAGAGACTGTATGAGATCATGAAAGAGAAAGATGCCATCTATGCAAAGGAAGATTTCACAGATGAAGACGGTATCCGTGCAAGCGAACTGGAAGGTGAATTTGCAGAAATGAACGGATGGGAAGCAGAATCCGACGCTGCTACTCTTCTCAACGGTCTTGGTATTGAAACAGAATTACATTACTCTCAGATGGCAGACCTTACAGGAAGCCAGAAGGTCAAAGTACTTCTTGCTCAGGCACTGTTCGGAAACCCGGACATCCTTCTTCTGGATGAGCCTACCAACCACCTTGACCTTCCTGCTATTGAATGGCTTGAGGAATTCCTTATCAACTTCGACAACACAGTCATCGTTGTATCCCATGACCGTTACTTCTTAAATAAGGTATGTACTCATACAGCAGATATCGACTATGGCAAGATCCAGCTCTATGCAGGAAACTACGACTTCTGGTTTGAATCCAGTCAGCTCCTCATCAAACAGATGAAAGAAGCCAACAAGAAAAAAGAAGAAAAGATCAAAGAGCTCCAGGAATTTATCTCCCGATTCAGTGCCAACGCTTCCAAGTCCAAACAGGCTACATCCCGTAAGCGTGCTCTGGAAAAGATCCAGCTTGATGACATGCGTCCGTCCAGCCGTAAATATCCATACATCGACTTCCGTCCAAACCGCGAGATCGGTAACGAAGTCCTTATGGTAGAGAACCTCTCCAAGACAATTGACGGTGTAAAGGTTCTGGACAACATTTCCTTTACTCTCGGACATGAGGACAAAGTAGCATTTGTTGGTGCAAACGAGCAGGCTATCACAACTCTCTTCAAGATCCTTGTAGGCGAAATGGAACCGGATGAAGGAAATTACAAATGGGGTGTTACAACATCTCAGGCATATTTCCCTAAGGACAACACAGCAGAGTTCGACAATGACCTTACGATCACAGACTGGCTGACACAATACTCAGAGATCAAGGATGCCACCTATGTACGTGGATTCCTCGGACGTATGCTCTTCCCTGGCGAAGATGGTATCAAACGTGTCCGCGTTCTTTCCGGTGGTGAGAAGGTTCGCTGCCTTCTTTCCAAAATGATGATCTCCGGTGCCAACATCCTGATCCTGGATGAGCCTACCAACCACCTTGACATGGAGAGCATCACTGCACTGAACAACGGTCTGATCAAATTCCCGGGTGTTATCCTTTTCACATCCCATGACCACCAGTTCGTACAGACAACAGCCAACCGTATCATGGAGATCCTTCCAAACGGAACCATGATCGACAAGATCACCACTTACGATGAATATCTTGCAAGTGATGAAATGGCTAAGAAACGTCACGTATTCGAGATTAATGAAGAGGACGCTTCCGATAACTAAAGAATAAAATAACAGGGTACGGCTAAGCCGTACCCTGTTATTTTATTCTGTCTTCATGGTAATATCCGCCAGCTTTCCGCCTGTCACCTTAAGCAGATCAGCAAGGGGAACCTTCAGTGTCAGTCCGATACGGCCGCCGCTCACATAAATCTCCTCAAATTCTCCTGCAGATGCATCAAACACAACAGGATAAGGCTTCTTCATTCCCAGCGGGCTGCAGCCGCCTCTCACATATCCTGTGATCTTGGTAATATCCTTTACATGGATCATATCCACAGTCTTCTCACCCACAGCCTTTGCAGCTGCCTTACGGTCAACTTCCTTTTCAATGGGAACTACAAATACGAAATAACCGCCACTCTTTCCTTCCATGACCAGAGTCTTAAAAGACTGATCATAAGGCGCACCAATCTTATCTGCACTGTGGATCCCGTCAATAAATTCATCACATTCATAGGAGAACGCTTCATATTTAACCTTCTGTCTGTCAAGCATTCTCATTGCATTTGTCTTTGCTTCTTTTGCCATCTTCTCTCGCCTGTCCTTTCTGTCCTGCGGCATATATTTCTTCCTGATTTACGGTATATTTTGCTCGAATTCGACCACCGTAGCCCGCCAATGTTCATGTGAGGTTACTTTCTCGTTTTTCTGTTTGTTCTTCCTGAAAGTTGCTCCCTGTCTCTGTCCTGAGACTGCTCAAAACTCTGGCCTTGTCTCAGTTCCTGATTTCGCCTGTAAATCTGCTCAGTGTTTTCTTCATCAACTGGTTCTTCATTCTCTTCATCAGAAACCGGTTTGTTGATAGCAAACTGGATCAGCATACCCAGAACCGCAAACCCGACACTCATTCCCAACCCATAGGGAATATCTTCCAGATTTCCAAGCTGCGCAAGGGAAACCCCTGCCATAATACCACCGATCAGACTTGTTGCCACGATCAGCACCTCCCTGCAGTATTTCACTGCCATGGAACCAAGTGCCACACCGATCAGAATACAAGCAAAAAACACTGCGGAACTGGTAGGATGCAGGAAATAAATACTGACCGCCCAGCCAATACCCGCCGCCAGGATAAACACACCCGCCTTATAGATAAGAAAGGCGATCACCGCAAACACAACTCCCGCAGCCAGCGCTGCGATCAGCATTGTTGACTTCTCCTGTATTCCCATTGTATGTACGATCACTATCGCAAGGCCGCCGCCTACCAGAAAGCCTCCAAGCATCATCCAGAAACGCAGAAGCCTGTATCCAAGAATACAGTTCAGCACTCCAAACACAAGGATCACTGCAAATATTGCCATCATAAAACGGTTCACCAGATCTGAATC
>CAKSAW010000102.1 GCA_934437695.1 uncultured Blautia sp.
ACTACCTCCATGAAATTCTCTATCATCACTCTGCCGTCAGGTGTCATTACAGATTCAGGATGAAACTGTACTCCGAAAACAGGGTATTTCGTATGTTCCACTGCCATGACCTCACCGTCTTCTGACTCTGCAGTTACCTTCAGTTCTTCAGGCAGAGTGTCTTTCAACGCTGCCAGGGAATGATATCTGGCTGCTGCAAAAGAGTCCGGCAGACCTTTAAAAAGCCGGCTTTCACATGTCTTGTACATCAGCTTTTTCTTTCCATGCATCAGTTCTTTTGCATAAGATACCGTTCCGCCAAAAGCTTCACAGATAGACTGATGTCCCAGGCATACACCAAGAATCGGGATCTTCCCTGCAAATTCTTTGATGACCGGTATGCAGATACCCGCATCTTCCGGCCGTCCCGGACCGGGGGACAGAATGATCGCTTCCGGTTTCATTTCTGCGATTTCTTCCAGTGTACATTCATCGTTTCTTACTACTTTAATATCAGACTCTACTGCTCCGATGAGCTGGTATAAATTATAGGAAAAGCTGTCATAATTATCGATCAGTAATATCATTCCAATCCCTCCTGTGCCTGTTCAATCGCCTGTACCACTGCCCTTGCCTTATTGCAGCATTCCTGGAATTCCTTTTCCGGTACACTGTCTGCCACGATCCCGGCTCCTGACCGGATACAGATCTCTCCGTTCTTTTTGTAGACCAGTCGGATAGCAATGCAGGTATCCAGATTTCCTGCAAAATCCAAATATCCTATGGCACCTCCGTAAATGCCTCTCTTGCTCTGCTCCAGTTCCTCAATGATCTGGCAGGCACGGAATTTCGGTGCTCCGGAAAGTGTTCCTGCCGGAAGTATGGAGTCCACTGCATCTATCGCGTCCTTATCATCTCTGATAATTCCTGTCACCGTGGACCCAAGATGCATCACATGTGAAAAACGTTCTACACAGAGGTATTTCTCTACTTTTACTGTGCCGATCTTACTGATCTTTCCGATATCATTTCTCCCAAGGTCTACCAGCATATTGTGCTCTGCCAGTTCCTTCTCATCCTGAAGAAGATCCGCTTCAAGAGCTCTGTCTTCTTCTTTTGTCTTTCCCCTTGGTCTGGTTCCTGCCAGAGGAAATGTACTTAAGGTGCCATTTTCCAGCTTTGCAAGAGTTTCCGGGGATGCACCTGCCAGCTCAATATCATCGCTGGAGAAATAGAACATGTATGGAGAAGGATTAGATGCACGGAGAACCCGGTATGTATCAAACAGACTTCCTGTTGCTTTTGCACGCATGGGATTGGAAAGCACCACCTGAAAAATATCACCCTCTCTGATGTAATGTCTGGCTTTCTCAACCATCTCCGAATATTTTTCCTCTGGAAATTTGGGCCGGATCTCTGACTGAAGTTTCAGTGGTTCAAATTCCATATGTTCACCGTTTCTGATCAGCTGTGCCATTTCCTCCAGCTTCTTCACTGCAGCTTCATAAGAATTCTCAATATCATCTGTCATCACACCTGTGATCAGAAGTACTTTCTGTCTGAAATGATCAAATACGATCACCTGGTCAAAAAGCATTAAATCCATGTCACGGAAATCCTGCTGTTCCCTGTCCTCCAGTTTCAGCTTTGGTTCACTGTATTTAATATAATCATAAGAGAAATATCCTACCAGACCGCCTGTAAAAGGAGGCATATTTTCCATTACAGGAGTTTTGTATTTCCGGATGATCTCACGGAGCGTATCTCCGGGATGTACAACCTGTTTTACAGTTTCTTCAGCCTTTTCCTCAGAATTGGATGTACGGATTTTCAACAGCCCATCTGTACAGGTAATCTCCATGGATGGTTCATATCCCAGAAAGGAATATCTTCCCCACACCTCTGTCTGGCTGGCACTCTCCAGAAGATAACAGTGGCGGCTGGCTTTTCGCAGTATTCGCATTACCTCTACCGGCGTGTATCTGTCTGCATAAAGTTCTCTGCACAGAGGAATACGACGATATTCTTTTACCTGTGCAATCTGTCTGATTGTTTCTAATGTTGGATACATGGGAACACCTCCTGTAGTTGTTCAGTCAAACGGATAAGATTACCCGCTTCATTATTTGCTCATAACCGAATGACTACTCTACTGTTTCGGTTAAGTCTGTCCCGGGAAGAAACAGCGAACAGACAGATCCATAACTTGCCTGATCCATCAAAAAACGCCCGCCCATGACAGAATTACTGTTTCTGTCAAGGACGAGCGTATATACTTCACCCGCGGTGCCACCTTGATTTACGGTATGACCCGTACTCTTTGCGAAATACCTTCATATTTCCGGCAACTGACGTATGCCCCACGTCGCAGGATACTAAGCCTGTGCTTTTCACTGCGCCCTCAGCGGCCCATTTGGCAGACTGCATTTCCACCCGGCTCTCACCTTCCCGGACTCTCTGTGCGCGCATGACTGCTTTGACTTCCGCTTCATCGGTTTAGTCTGTTAAACTTGTAAACAATTTACCACCACATTATCTGTTTGTCAACCCTTAAATCAGATTGTTTATATTTTTTACTAATTTGATAGGAAAACAAACAATTTATTTATTCTTTTTTTCTTCCTGTCTCTTAATATCCAGGATTTCTTCTGCGATCTCCACTTCAGATTTCTCATCTGCCGGAAGTACGATATTCAGAATGATCGCAAACAATGCTGCAGGCACGATTCCTGAGCCGCCAAAGATCAGTGTAACAGCCTGAGGAAGATGTGCAAGAACTGCAGAGTTTGCTCCCAGTCCATAACCAAGGCCAAGCGCAACAGAAACAATGGTTACGTTTCTCGGAGTTACAGGCCACTTTGTGATCAGCTGGATACCACTGACAACAATAGATGAGAACATCATAACTGCTGCGCCGCCCAGTACACTCTGAGGCATAATAGAAATCAGCGCTGCAAGTTTTGGAAACAGACCACATGCGATCAGGAAAATACCACCTGTTGCAATTGAAAATCTGTTTACAACTTTATTCATTGCAACCAGACCTACATTCTGACTGAAGGAAGTATTAGGAAGTACACCAAATACAGCAGCCAGGGAAGATCCCAGACCATCACACATTACACCGCCTGAAAGCTCTTTGTCTGTAGCCTCTCTTCCAAGACCACCCTCCGTGATACCGGAGATATCACCAACAGTCTCCACTGCTGTTACAATAAACATAATACAGATCGGAACGATCGCTCTCGCATCAAATACCCATTTGACAGGCATGAGCTTCGGCACTGCAAACCAGGAAGCACTTGCCACTTTATCCCAGTTTAAAACCCAGGATTTGGTTGCTTCCACTGTGGCACCTGCATCATCCACATAGGTAAATGTTGTTGGAAGTACTGCTCCCATTATGCTTACCAGTATATATCCTACAATAATACCGATCAGGATAGATGCAAAGCTTGTAAATCCTTTTGTTCCATGCTTCAATACAATAATCACAACCAGAACCACAAAACCTACAAACAGATTTTCCAGAGAGCCGTAATCCTTAGCAGAGCTTCCTCCACCAAAAGAACTGATACCAACAGCAATCAATGAAAGACCGATTGATAATACAACGGTTCCTGTTACAACAGACGGGAAAAATTTTCTCAGTGGTTTCAGAAAACTTCCCAGCACAGTTTCAAAAAGACCTCCGATAAAGGATGCAGCCATGATCGCACCATATGCTACCACTCCATTTCCCATAACTCCTGCGACGCTCTGACATACCCCGATGAAACCGGAACTGGTTCCCATAACGATCGGCAGTTTGCCACCAACAGGTCCCACTGTAAATACCTGGACCAGAGTTACGATACCTGCGATCAGCATGGCATTCTGCAAAAGTGCTACCTGAAGTTCTCCGCCAGCTTCGATTCCACAGGCTGCAGTGATGATCAGAAGCGGTGTAAGGTTACCTACAAACATGGCCAGCACATGCTGTAAGCCAAGAGGAATCGCCAGTTTCAGTGGCGGTCTTCCATCAAGGTCATAGGGAGTTACTGTGTTTTTCTCTTGTTTTTCCATTCCTTTCCCTCTCTTTCGTGAATATAAATATGTTTTTGCAAAGTTTCTTCCCACAGCAGTTTCTGTCAAAAAAAGGGCAGTTATCCATTTGTGAATAACCACCCTGTCATCATTTCACACTGCTGTTGATATAAATTAACTTTTGCTTTTACATTTTAATATTATAAAGGATTTTGCATACTATGACAATAGAAAAAAAAGAAATTTTATATATTCAGAAATAAAAAAAGTCTGCAAACCCTTTCACCTGGTTTACAGACTTATCTTTTACATTTTAGTAGCGAGAGGGGGATTCGAACCCTCGACACCACGGGTATGAACCGTGTGCTCTAGCCAACTGAGCTATCTCGCCA
>CAKSAW010000103.1 GCA_934437695.1 uncultured Blautia sp.
TTCTATCTTCTATTATAATTGATCAGACATCCTTTAAGGATAATCTCACGTTCATCATCTGTCAGTTCTCCAAGAGCTACTTCAAACTCTTTCAGACTGTCAGCTCCCACAACATAACCTCTGATCACATCATCCTTCTCTTCTACTGCCTTACGGATTTCCGGGAAGAACAGATAATCTCCATTTGCAAACGGAAGTTCTCCTTCTTTAATAAGGAATGGAAGCATACCCCAGTTGATCAGATTGGAACGATATCTCTTAGTCGCATACTCATTGGCAATATTTGCCCATCCGCCAAGCACCTTCTGGCAGGAAGCAGCCTGCTCACGCGCAGATCCATCACCAGGTTTCACTGCAAATATTGTGCTTCCCACACCAAGATTCTCTTTACTTACATTCGGATAATCTTTTTTGATCACATCCATTACAGGTTTCATCTCCGGCAGCGCATCAACCGGACATTTGCCATCCTGGATTGCTTTCTGGGCCTTCTGCACTTCTTTCGCACGGCCAACATAAGCCGGATCCTTTCTGGAAAGTGTAAACTCTGCCAGTCCAAGAGGATTGGAACGATAAGAAGAAGTCTCACCTGACGGTATAAGCTCATCTGTAGTTGTCACCGGATCATGGATTTCAGAAACAACCTTCACAACCAGATTCTCCGGAAGTGCTGCCATCTCCGGCCAGTCCTTAATATTCGGACCAAACTGAATCTCCACATTCGGATCAGCTACACCCTTGCTGTCAAATACGCGGTTCTCATAAATTGTCTTGTCAAAGAAATACTTCTGTCCTGTGTAACCACCTGTGTAATCCTCTGCTGAAGTCAGGAAGCCTTTATTTGCTGCTGTTGCTGCAATAGAACGGGCATCCATAAGTGCAACTGAAGAAATCTGACCATTCTGTATCTTGGAACCTTCACGGTTCGGGAAGTTTCTGGTAGTATGTCTGATACTGAATGCATTATTTGCAGGAGTATCACCTGCACCAAAGCACGGACCGCAGAAAGCAGTCTTAACAACAGCACCTGTTGCAAGAAGCTCTGCCAGAACTCCGTTTTTGGCAAGTTCCATGTAAATCGGAGTACTTGCAGGATACACGCTCAGAGTAAACGCATCTGCACCAATACTCTTTCCTTTAAGAATATCAGCTGCTGCACAGATATTCTCAAATCCACCGCCTGCACATCCTGCAATAATTCCCTGCTCAACATAAAGCTTACCGTCAATCACCTTGTCCCTCAATGTATACGGAACTTTTCCATCCAGGCTTACCTGAGCTTTCTTCTCAACATCTGCCAGGATATCATCCAAGTTTGCCTTCAGTTCATCAATCGTATATGTATTACTTGGATGGAATGGCATAGCGATCATCGGTTTGATCTCGCCAAGATCAATTTCCACACATCCATCATAGTATGCTGTTTCACCCGGTTTCAGCTCCCTGTAATCTTCACTTCTGCCATGGATTTCATAAAACTCCTGAATTTTCTCATCTGTCTGCCAGATAGAAGAAAGGCAGGTTGTCTCTGTAGTCATTACATCTACGCCAATTCGGAAGTCAGCGCTCAAATTTGCAACACCTGGTCCCACAAATTCCATAACCTTGTTCTTTACATAACCATTTGCAAAAACTTTACCAATGATCGCAAGAGCAACATCCTGAGGACCTACACCTGGTCTTGGAGAACCTGTAAGATAAATAGCAACTACACCCGGCATATTGATGTCATATGTCTGAGAAAGAAGCTGCTTAACAAGCTCTGGTCCTCCCTCTCCCATTGCCATAGTTCCAAGAGCGCCATAACGTGTATGGCTGTCTGAACCAAGGATCATTTTTCCGCCTGCTGCAAGCATTTCTCTTGCAAACTGATGGATAACAGCCTGATGAGGAGGTACATATACGCCGCCATATTTCTTGGCACAGGTAAGTCCAAACATATGATCGTCCTCATTGATGGTTCCGCCTACTGCACAGAGAGAATTATGACAGTTTGTCAGCACATACGGCACAGGAAATTTCTCAAGTCCTGAAGCACGTGCAGTCTGGATAATACCAACAAAAGTAATATCATGGGAAGTAAGTTTATCGAATTTGATCTGAAGCTTTTCCATGTTGCCGGAAGTATTGTGAGCTTCCAGTATGGAATAGGCAATGGTATTTCTGGCTGCTTCTTCTCTGGAAACAGGAACATCAGCCTGATTCTCCGGAACGACCTTCTGACCATTCAGTAAATACACACCTGTATCGTATAATTTCATAAGTTATCCTCCATTCTGTTCATATCTTATACACTTTTATACGCTAATTTGTAGAAATTTAAGCTTTATTATAGTGTATTCCGGTAGAATAATCAAGTCTAAGACTGCAAGTATTTTAAACAGCAACCTTCTTTACTTTCATTTCAAAATCCGTTATACTTGGAATCACTTGCAATGATCAGGTATATCTGCTGCCTCTTGCGGCAGTTTTAATAGTGAGGTGGAAATAATATGTTTCGTTTATGGGGAAAAATATGGAAAGATAATCATTTATTAAAAGATACTGTAATATGTGATGATTCAGAGGATACACGTACGCATAAAATTTTCCGCGGGCTGGAAAATATATGTTATGAAATGGATCTGGGGAATCCAATCTGGCTGGAATCAACTGTCAGACATTTTAAGAAACATGGAAAAGCAAGATTTTATCAGGATAATTTCATAGAACAGATCGATTTTGATTATCTGGAGATTCAGGTTCTCGAAGAAGATGATTATTAATAAAAATGAGGTGGGCTTATGTCTGTATGATCAGACTTTGCACACCTCATTTTTATCAGTCTTCTGTTTATTTCATAAATTCTCTTATGATCTCTCTCATGATCTCATCTTCCTCAGGAGTAAGCATCCTGCTGAAATGCCCTCCTGCAGCCGCAGTCTGACGTATACTGTCTGCAATATGTTCAACAATTTCTTCTTTTGCAGCTTCATCCGGTCTCTCTGTCACAGGCACTTCTTCCACCCACGTCCGCACATGTTCCACATAATCAGAAAGAGTATTCATAAGCAGCTCCTCTCTGTATGTAAAATCCAGTGCATGTCTCAGAAGAAGTAAAATCGTCGGAATGATCGCCCCTGCATACAGATATGTAAGAGGCATTCCATCCCATTTTGTATTCCTTGATGACAGAAAAAAGGCCAGTCCCAGAAGTGCAGTGCCCAAAAGTGAGGGGTACCACACAAACCGGTTCATTCGGTTCAGCAGTCTGTCTCTTGTTTTCCAGAGATTCATCCATTTCTCTTTGAGATTTACTTTTGTCTCTGTATTTTTTCTGATCAGTCTTCGATAAGTAAGATGTGTTGCCAGCATCCCAAATGCTCCCAGTATGCCCAGTGTCACCATAGCATAAAGCAGAAGATGCAGATTCATGATTTTCTCCAGCATAACACCCTCCTCATTCAAGCAAATTGCATATAACCAGATAACTGCTTCGCAGTTTGGTTAAACTGATGAGTTTATTATACTGCCATCTGCAATGTGAGGAAACAAAAATCGTTCACCAAGTTCTCTCATAAAAGAAGATATTTTCTTTTATTTCTACATAGTTTGCAGCTTTTCTACTATTTCTTCAAACTTCATAAAATGTGAAGCTTTTACCAGGATCGTATCTCCGTTCTGTACATATTCTTCCAGATGTTCTATCAGGCTCTCTCTTTCCGGTTCATAGATCACTTTAAGATTCGGATTGGTCTGTATTGCTTTGTCTGCCATATTTCTGCTGAGTTTTCCTGTACAGATAAGAACATCTATCTTACATTTACCAGCATGTTCTCCTACTTCTTCATGAAGCTGTACTTCATTCTCACCAAGCTCACCCATATCACCAAGAACAGCCACTCTGCGGCCTGCACCATCCTGCAGTACATCCAGAGATGCTTTCATGGACATTGGATTTGCATTATAGCAGTCATCCACGATCAGGAATTTATCTGTTTCGATCATTTTGAAACGGCCACTGATAGGCTCAAGGCTTTCGATTCCTGCTTTGATCTGCTCTGTTGTCAGTCCATAAATATTTCCAACTGCTGCTGCTGCCAGTGCATTGTATACCATATGGCGGCCCGGCATCGGAATGTCTGCTGTAAACGCAGTATCACCCATATGTATGGTACAGGTCATGCCTTTTAAGCCTCTGCTCACGATTCCGTCACCGTAAACCTGACACCCATTGCTCATTCCAAAAAATACCGGCTTTATCCCCTCATGCCCCTTTACAGTGGCAAGCTTGTCATCATCACCATTCAATACAATATGCCCATCTGGTCTGAGAAATTTAAAAATTTCTGTTTTTGCCTTCAGAACACCATCTCTGTCTCCCAGATTCTCCAGATG
>CAKSAW010000104.1 GCA_934437695.1 uncultured Blautia sp.
TTGAACTTTTTATATTGGCCATCGGACTGTCAATGGATGCATTTGCAGTATCTGTCTGTAAGGGACTTTCCCTGGGCAGGATCCATGCAAAACATATGTGTATCGCAGGTGTATGGTTTGGGGGATTTCAGGCATTAATGCCCCTTATAGGATATTTTGGCGGGCGCTTTTTTGCAGATAAGGTTACCCGCTACAGTCACTGGGTAGCTTTTGTCTTTTTGGTGTTCATTGGTGCCAGTATGATCAAAGAATCTAAAGAGGAAGAACATGTAAATGCGGATATGGATATAAAATCTATGTTTATCCTTGCGGTAGCTACCAGTATTGATGCGCTGGCTGTAGGAGTGACATTTGCATTTCTGAAAGTAGAGATCGTATCGGCAGTGTCCTTTATCGGAGTGATCACCTTTGTCTGTTCAGCAGCAGGGGTAAAGATAGGCAGTCTTTTCGGAATGAAATACAAATCAAAAGCAGAGTTATGCGGAGGTATTATCCTTATCCTCATAGGCGCAAAAATCCTGTTGGAAGGACTGGGAATGATATAAATAATAATTACAAATCGCAGCTCAAACGTGCTATAATACTACTATCAATGAACAGGCATGAAATGATTATCCGCCTGAATAATTTAAATAACATATCAGGGAGGTTTCTATTATGAAAAAAGCAAAATCAGCAGC
Source organism: uncultured Blautia sp. (assembly GCA_934437695.1). GTDB lineage: Bacteria > Bacillota > Clostridia > Lachnospirales > Lachnospiraceae > Blautia_A. Next base: position 681 of record CAKSAW010000104.1, read on the forward strand.
AGCACTTTTATGCAGTGCGTGTCTGGTACTTTCAGGAACAGCAGTACCGACAATGGCAGATTCAGTGAAGGTTGTGACACTGGGAGCCGATCTTACCCAGGACCAGAAGAATACAATGATGAAATACTTTAATGTAGACAGTAACCAGGTACAGATCCTTACTATCACTAATCAGGATGAGAGAGAGCATTTGAGTGCCTATGTACCGTTAGAGCAGATCGGAACCAGAACAGTGAGCTGTGCATATGTAAAACCGACTCAGTCCGGTGGCATTAAAGTAAGGACAGCCAACCTTAACTGGGTAACATGTAACATGATCGCAACATCACTTTCCACATCAGGTGTTAAGAACTGTGAAGTTGTAGCAGCCTGCCCGTTTGAGGTATCAGGAACAGGAGCTCTTACCGGTATCCAGATGGCATATGAGACAGCTACAGGAGAACAGCTTGACAGCACTAAGAAGGAACTTGCAACAGAAGAGATGGTGGTAACAGGAAATCTGGCTGATGAGGTTGGCAAGAATGATGCGACAACAGTTATGAACAATTCCAAGATACAGGTTATTAAAGATAATGTCCAGAATGTGGATGATATCTATAATATCGTAGTAAATGTTGCTCAGCAGAATAATGTAAATCTGGATTCTGACCAGATCAATAAGATTGTAGAGCTTCTGGAGCAGATCGCACAGCAGGAGTATAATTATGATGATGTAAAAGCAACTCTGGAGCAGGTAGAACAGAATACATCCGGCGATAATGATGAACTTGGTGATATTGATGATGAAGAGGATGACACTGTAAATGCAGGCGATGCCGCAGATGGTGATGATATCCTGAACAATGTGGATAATAGTGCTTTAGGTGGAGATATTGTGGAGAGTTCCACAGAGAATCCTTCACTGGAAGAGGAGTCAGGACTGATTGAGGACGACAAGGATAATCAGAGTGACGGAGACCTCAGCGAAACAGAAGAACCGCAGGAGCCAGACGGTGATGAGACCACGGATGACAGCACTCTTGGAAATATAGATGAAGGTGATACAGATTCCGATGAAGATGTTGATAATGGAAATACAGCAGGTGAACTGGATACTTCAGCACTGACAGATGATCAGCTTACATTATTCAATAAAGTTGAGACTTTCTGCAAAGGGGAATATGAAGGCGATGCAGATGCACTTACAACTGCAATGGAAGATGAAACTGCAACAGCGTCTGTAATTCTTGATTCTGAGAATGGTAAGACACTTTCAAAAGATGTGGAGAAGGCATATCTTAAGGTTCTCACTGATGGAACTGATTCCTATCAGGCAGATGGATCAGAAATCTATATGAGCACAGAGCTTAATATGGTAGATAAGTCAATGAAAGAAATTTTCGGATTAAGTGCAGATACACAGGCAAGTCCGGAACTTGCTGATCTTTCTGATGATGACAGACAGACCTTATATAATGAAACAATGAGATTCTTTGAGAAACTCTATGGAGAAAGTACAGAAACATATAACACAGAGGATGCAGATGCTGCCGAGACAGCAGAAACTGAGGATTATGCAGAATAAGCAGAGTATGGCGGAGTTTGTAATCCGAAGAGCAGAACTGGCTGATATCTGTGGCATTATGGCTCTTATGAATGAAGCTCAGAATGATAAAAGCCATCCTGACTGGTTTGTATCTGATGATGAGGAATATGTCAGAGCCCATATTGAAGGACATGGATTTGTGATCATTGCACAGGCAGCAGATGGTGAAGTTGCAGGTTTCTTTCTTGTTAAATATCCTGAGAGCAGGGAAGATAACCTGGGAACCTGGATTGAATTTGATGAGGAGCAGCTTTCACATGTTGCAGTTATGGATTCTGCTGTTGTCAGTGCAGTATACAGAGGTAATGGCCTGCAGGGGCAGATGCTGAAGGCAGCGGAGAAGCTGCTGGATACAGAAAAATATTATTATCTGATGTGTACGATCCATCCGGACAATAAGTTCAGCAGACACAACATGGAGAGTCATGGATATGAAGTAAAGAAAATGGCGCTCTGCTATGGTGGTCTGCCAAGATGCATACTTCTGAAAAATCTGAAAGAACAATAAAAATTAAAGAAATTAAAGTAAAGCAGCCGGTGAAATTTCTGTGATTTCACCGGCTGCTTTGTGTTAGATATAGAAAAAACAAGAGGAATGTGTTAGAATGAAATGACTGATTTTTCAAACATGCTCTGGAGAAAGAGCTGGATATGATCATGGAAACTTTTAATTTTTCAGATTTGTAATAACAGACAGTAATTTATCTGTTAAAAAAGAAAGTGAGGATACCACAATGAGTTTTAAAGAAGTAAAAGCAGAAGAACTGACAATGAATCCATTTACAAAGATTGGTAAAGAATGGCTGTTGATCACAGCAGGAAATGAAGAAAAATGTAATACCATGACAGCAAGCTGGGGTGCAATGGGAGTTATGTGGGGAAAGAATGCAGTAACTGTTTATATCCGTCCACAGAGATACACAAAAGAATTTGTAGACAGGGAAGATACATTTACTATTTCTGTACTTGGAGAAGAATACCGTAAGGCATTAAACTACTGCGGTAAGGTTTCCGGAAAGGGTGTCGACAAGATAAAGGATGCAGGGCTGACTCCTTATTTTACAGATGGAACAGCAGGAATTGAAGAAGCTGATATGATCATGGTGTGCAGAAAAATGTATCATGATGAGATTAATCCAGAATGTTTTGATGAACCGGAAAATGATAGTAAGTGGTATCCGCAGAAAGATTACCATACCATGTATATTGCAGAGGTTCTGAAGGTTCTTGTAAGAGAATAAAGAGGTAATTTAATGAAAGATAAATTAAACAGATTCATGCAGGGACGTTATGGAGTGGATAATCTTGCAAGATTCACTCTTGGTGTGGCACTTTTTGTTATTGTTGTAGGTTCCTTTATGAGAAGGAATATTGCGGGAAGCATTTTGGATACAGTGGGTTTTCTACTTATCATTTATACATATTTCAGGATCCTTTCCAGAAATATTTCTGCACGATATAAAGAAAATCAGAAATATCTGGGATATACTCAGATAATCCGCAGCCGTTTCAGCAGGGAGAAGAATATGATGGAACAGAGAAAAACACATCATATCTATACATGTCCGGGCTGTGGACAGAAGATCCGTATTCCAAGAGGAAAAGGACAAAAAGTAGAAATTGAATGTCCGAAATGTCATGAGAAGTTTATTAAAAGGCGCTGAAAAATCATAAGTCATAAGCAGGAGGAATTATGTTTGGTTATGTGGTAATGAATAAGCCAGAGATAAAGTTTAAGGATTTCGACCTGTATCGATCCTTTTACTGCGGCCTGTGCAGAGAACTTAAAAGTAAATATGGAATATCAGGACAGATTTCTCTGACCTATGACATGACGTTTGTTGTTATCCTGCTTAGTGCACTTTATGAGCCATCCACACAAAAGGGAAGTACAAGGTGTATCATTCATCCGGTCTGTAAGCAGCCGGTCAGAAGAAATGCAGTGACAGAATATGCGGCAGATATGAATGTACTTCTT
>CAKSAW010000105.1 GCA_934437695.1 uncultured Blautia sp.
TACAGGCAGTCCGTAGGTTCTGTGGTAAGCCAGTACCAGAAGGTCTGCAGAAGCTTTGGAGGAGCTGTAAGGGCTGCTTGTATGGATCGGAGTTTCTTCTGTGAAGAAAAGGTCAGGTCTGTCTAATGGCAGATCTCCGTAAACCTCGTCAGTGGATACCTGATGATAACGTTTGATACCATATTTGCGGCATGCGTCCATAAGAACAGCAGTGCCGATAATGTTTGTGGTAAGGAAAACTTCCGGATTTTCGATGGAACGGTCTACGTGGCTCTCAGCTGCAAAGTTAACAACCATATCAGGATGTTCTTCCTCAAAAAGTTTATAAACTGCCTCGCGGTCTGTGATGCTTTCCTTTACAAAACGGAAGTTAGGGTTGTCCATAACAGGTGCAAGAGTGGAAAGGTTTCCTGCATAAGTCAGACAGTCCAGACAGATGATGCGATAGTCAGGGTATTTTTTTAACATGTGAAAAATAAAGTTGCTTCCGATAAATCCGGCACCGCCGGTCACGATAATGTTCATTATGGTTCTCCTTTTTTATTATATTTATAGCAATCCTGCAGACAGATTGCTGCAGGATATATGAAAGGCAGGTTGTTAATTTCTGCTCAAATGCAGTTAAATATGAATGTCTGAATTAATGAAGAACATCCAGATATTTTCCATCCAGAACATCTTTTAAATATTGGCCATACTGATTCTTCTTCAGTACCTCATAAACCTTCAGTACATCGTCCTTTGTGATCCAGCCGTTAAGATATGCGATCTCTTCCAGACAGCCGATCTTACGGTGCTGGTGGCTCTCCATTGTTTTTACGAAGTTAGTAGCCTCCACAAGACTTTCATGTGTGCCTGTATCCAGCCATGTGAATCCCTGGCCCAGAAGTTCTACATTTAATTCGCTGTTTTCCAGATAGATACGGTTCAGATCAGTGATCTCAAGTTCGCCTCTGGCACTTGGCTTTAAGTTTTTGGCATACTCTACAACACGGTTATCATAGAAATATAAGCCTGTTACACAGTAGTTGCTCTTTGGATGCTCCGGTTTTTCCTCAATAGAGATAGCTTTACCCTCATGGTCAAATTCTACGATCCCGAATCTTTCCGGATCATCTACATAATAGCCGAAAACAGTTGCACCTTCGCCGGACTCTGCGTTCTTTACTGCTGCTTTCAGTCTTTTTTTCAGTCCATGGCCTGCAAAAATGTTATCACCAAGAACCATGGCAACTGTATCGTTTCCAATAAATTCCTCGCCAATGATAAATGCCTGTGCAAGTCCGTCCGGGCTTGGCTGTACAGCATAGGTAAGCTGAACGCCAAACTGATGTCCGTCGCCAAGAAGTTCCTCAAAACGAGGGGTATCCTGTGGGGTAGAGATGATCAGGATGTCACGGATCCCTGCATTCATCAGTACAGACATTGGATAATAGATCATTGGTTTATCATAGATCGGTAAAAGCTGTTTTGAGGTTACCATTGTGAGTGGGTAAAGGCGTGTGCCTGAACCGCCTGCCAAAATAATACCTTTCATGTGTATTCTCCTTTTTGCTGATCAGTGTGGTAATTGATTACCAGACTGATCGGGTCTATAGTTTACTGTGTTGCCGGAGATTTCCGAACTTTCTCCAGCTGTGATAACTATATTATAAAAGGTGACCTAAGGTCACCTTCAAGCACTTTTTACAAAAAAATTAAAATTTGGTTATTTTTCACAAATAAATATACCGGCATCCTTGGTGATAAAGAAGCCATTTTGGGTTTTGCGAGAGACAAATCCACGAAAATCCTTGTATTTGTCAAGAATATACTGATTCTGGTTCCCATGACAGGAGAGGATATAGGAGATCAGAGGCTCTGCGTCAGGGACAATAAGAGAGTCATTATAGGATTCCCAGAAAATGTGGGAAAAATACGGCTGCAGTATCTTAGCTCCATTTTCTCTGCCGAAACGTTCATAAAGCTTATCAGCAGATAATACGATCCTGTTATCAAAATCCTGGACCAGCTGACTGACCTCCTGCATATGATGGCTGCCATAAGTGCTGCAGACAAGTCTGCCGCCCGGAACAAGTACTCTCTGGATCTCATTGCACACTGCAGGGATATCCTCACAGTAAAAAAGCACATGATCTGCGATCACCAGGTCAAAACAATTATCATTATATGGGATTTGTGAGCAGTCAAAAACCTCAAAGGAAAAACGGGTATCATCAGGTCCGATGGCACGTCTGGCATCACGGAGCATGCCTGATGACAGATCGGAAAGAGTAACTGAAATATCCTCTGGAAGAAGATGGATGTTCTGTGTCCACAGTGCACCGTCGCCACATCCCAGTTCCAGGATCCTCATGCCTGAATGGATATTACACTGTTCGCATACCCATGGAAACCATCCCTGTTTATTCTGGGAATACAGGCTGTGCAGGTTAATGCGGGAGGAAATATTAGAGGCATTCTGGTACTGATTTTTCATACTTTTTTCCATGCCTGTGAGGTGGATCAGGTCAAGCATCTTATTCCAGTCTATTGCATGCTGTGAACGGATGGCTTCTGCAGTATCCTGGATGGCACGCTCTACCAGCTGCATCTGCTCAATACGGTCACGGACCAGCTTCAGCTGAATATTCAGTGAATTTTCCATAAAATGATAGTCTGAATCATCGATAGTCATTTCCCGTATATCATCAAGGGAAAAGCCCAGATATTTCAGAAGCAGGATCTGGGAAAGCCGGGCAAAATCTTCGTCTGTGTAAAAGCGGGCTCCGGCTTCTGTTACATAGGATGGTTTGAGTATATTCTGTTTATCATAATAGCGGATAGTGCGGAGCGTTACATGTGCCATCCGCGCAAATTCTCCGGAAGAGTAGTAGCCGTCTTTTTTCATGGGAAAACCTTCTTTAAGAAAAATAGTTTTGCACGTAAATGCAAATAAAAACAGTTTTTCAGCTCGCATTTGCGTATTGTTAATATGTGTAAAGTATAGCATAGTTGACTGGCAGGCTACAAGCATCAGGTGTTACTGGCTGAGTTTTAAGTTTTACATAGGAATTTTGCCATTTTTTGAAGGATACTAATGCTTGTCTTTTGGAAGGAACTATGGTATGTTAAATAAGAATCAAAACAGATTTTCATACAAATCATAATCTGGCAGTTCTGCCACAATTTTTCCAAAATACAATTAATAGAAGAGAATGATATATTACTGAGAACATAATGAACATGAAAGGTGCAGGAATAAGGAGGAGCCTGATGATTAATTTATTCGATTTTACTTACTGCGGTGATTATAACCGGCAGATACAGAATCTTGCAAGGATGGTACCTGAAAAGTGGAGTTTTTCGGATACAGAAGATAACGGGATACTGAAAGGGTATCTGGAACATACATTTAAACGCCTTTATGAAGAAAATAAGGTGTGGGAGAAAAAGAACTATGCCATATTTAATACAGGACTCTTTAATTACTATTATCAGCCAATTTACGCTTATTTCATTCCCAATCTGGTTCCGGACAGGCAGCCCTGGTTTCTGGATGGTTTTTACACAGAATATCATTTATTAAAGGAAGGTATTAACGGTCTGCCGGAAAAAGCATGCTATGTGGAGAATCCATCAGATCTTGTATTTGATACAAAGCTTCCTGTGATCCCCCAGTATGAACATATTTTTGGAGAAGAGGAAAATGCAGCACGTCTGCCTAAAGAGGTACGGGAAAGCAGTATGAAGATGCAGCTGTTTGATGGTGCGCTGAAGCAGACAAGGAAAATGCTGGAAGCAGATTATAAGACAGCAATTCCCCAGTATTATAATCATTCTATCCAGCTTCTGCTCCCAATCTGTCTCAGACATCCGGGAAAACCTGATCTTGCACTTGCATGTATGAAAACACAGGATGGAAGTAAATATCTGGGACGTACCTGCCTGACACTCAGAATGGCATATCATAATGCCAGGCTTCTTGCCAGAGTGGATAAGAGCTGGCTGGTTACCTCACAGCCGGAGCGTGTCTGAAATTTGACATGGGTGATGTGCTCTGATATATTAAACTGCGAGGAACTGTATATAGAATAAAATGTATACAGAATAATAAATACGAAGTGGCAGGTGAGAGATAAAATGAGGAATAAAAGCCTGGATGCTGCCAAGGCTGTTGCTGCGTGTCTGGTGGTGTGTATTCATGTAAGTTTTCCGGGACAGGCAGGGCAGCTCATAAAGGTCCTGGCCAGATG
>CAKSAW010000106.1 GCA_934437695.1 uncultured Blautia sp.
CCTCCGGCCGCACCTCCAAGAAATACCGTATAATCAAGCGGTACCTTCTGCGGCATAAAAGCATGCAGCACTCCAAACACGATCCACATGATCAACAGCCCCATACCCGTAATGGCAGCCACCTTTCCTGTTTCCTTTTTTACAACGGGCTGGACATTATCCATAATACTCATACAAATCTCCTTTCTATTCACGTATCATTTTATCTCACATACTTATCTCTGACCATAAATCTAAAGATGTCTGTTAAATGATACTTTGTTCTTTTTCTTTCTGTTCTCTTTCTTCTGCTGTCTGTTAATAGAAAGATAAAATTTATATGCAACTGTCCCGGAACCTCCAAGACCAAAGAAAAAACCGGGGATATACACCCAGCCTCCAACTCCTGTCTTCGAAACAATGAGCCAGCAGACTGCCAGACATATTAAAATAGGGGTTATGAGAGACAGTCCAAGCTGCGATAACATGGTGACATTTCTGATAATCTCTGACCACTGTTTCATAGTCCTCTCCTCTTTTCTTCTCTTTTTTGCTTAATTTTTGTATATATTTTCAAAAATTTATAGTCAAATATTACCATATTTTTTTTCAAATTACAATCTCAACAAGTAATTTTATCAAATATTTTTTGTTTATCTAATATTTTTTTGTCATGTACGTGATTATAGCATCAATATAAATCTTTTTATACAGTCAAAACTTCTTAATTTGTCTATATTTTTTATTTAACCGAGGAGTACCAGCTCATTCTGATAAAACACGCAACCGTTATTCAGTATAGAGTCGCATAGCAAAGCGGATGATTTTATCACTTGACAGGCAAGAAAATACAAAAAAGCACGAAAACAACTCATCATTGTTTTCATGCTTCCTCTTTCGCATATGATCCTGCTTTATATATAAGTTCTGTATTACTGTTCTGCCTCATATATAAATCTTATCCTTAATTTTTATTCTATATAAAGATATGCACTGCTGTCCGGATCATCAAGGCTCTTAGAATCGATCCATGCCGGATTCAAAAGTATATTTTTCTCAATCTTTACAGATTTCTTAGGAGCTGTAGTCTCTGCAGCTGCCCAGATTGTCTGATATCCCATAGCATAAGGCTGCTGAGATACACAGCCGATTTCTTCGCCATTTCTGATAGCTTCCTGCTGTTTTGTGGTAGCATCTACTCCCACCAGAGCAGGGGCATCTTTTACATCACTTTTATCCAGACTGAGGTAAAGCTCTGTAATATCTGCATTTGTACAGAATACACCATCCAATGCAGGATATTTCTCCAGAACCTCTTTCATGGAAGCCTCCATATCATCTACCTGGTCAGAATAAATGATTTCTACAACTTCAATATCTCCATACTTCTGAATATTATTCATAAATCCATCCACACGGTCCTGGATACTCTTTGTCTTCTGCTGAGCAGAAAATACTGCGATCTTTCCCATTTTGCCAAGTGCACTGCCAAGCTCATAGGCTGCCATCTTTCCCACCTGAACATTATCAGTTCCTCTGTATGCCTTCACCATTTTCTTCTCGGAAACATTGGAGTCAAATGCAACAACCGGAATCCCGTTCTCTTTCGCAGTTTCAAGCTGTGCCTGGCAGGAATCCATATCACTCGCCGAAATGCAAAGAACGTCTGGGTTCTCTGCTATAACAGCATCTATCGTATTGATCTGAGTTTCTACATCCTCTTCATTATCAGGTCCCTCAAAGGTCATGGTAATCTGGTCATCCTTTTTTAAACCATATGCCTCATTAATTTCCTTTACAGCATCCTCCATGCCCTTCTTAACCATCTTCCAGTATTCGCCTTTGGCACATTTGCTCACCACTGCGATCCTTGAACCAGCCTGAATCTCTACATCCGTATCAATCTCCGGAATAAGCGGACTTTCATCCTTTTCCTCCACTGCTTCTGCTTCTGAATCAGATTCCTCGATAGCGTCTGCTACTAACGGCTGGATTGTCTCTTCCACCTCTGCTCTGCTGCATCCTGTAAGCATACCCAGCCCTGTCACTAAACTTATCGCTGCTACCGCCGCTCTTTTCATTTTAATTTCCTCTTCCTTTCAGTGCAAGAACGTACACGCTCTAAATCATAATTACATATAACAAATATTTATTTTTACATTATACACATTTTACGAAATTCGTCCAGAGATTTTACACATTTTTCACTTTAGTTTCACACATTGTCCTATACTCCCTGAATGCACTGCCTGCAGGCAACACCTGAAATTCCAGCTGTTTCTTTGTCACAGGATGCTGAAATCCCAGCTTTGCAGAACAAAGAGCCAGAGTATCCTGACTGCCTTGATCCGGATTATACTTTCTGTCTCCAACCAGAGGCATTCCTGCATGTGCCATCTGCACACGTATCTGATGATGTCTGCCTGTATCCAGACATATACGGATAAGATTCCTCTCTCCGCGTCCTTGTATTCCAGTCTCCAGAACTTCATACGACAGTATCGCTTTTTTTGCTCCGACAGTCCCTTCTGCAACAACAGAAGAACTGTTAGTCCTGCTATCCTTTTTCAGCCAGTCTGTCAGTGTTGCCTTTTTTACTGCCACCTTTCCTTCTGTAACTGCAAGATAAATTTTCTTTATTTTTCCTTCTGTCATCTGTCTGTTCAGATCTGCAGCTGCCTTTGGATTAAGAGCAAATACAAGAACACCCTCTACAGGCTGATCCAGACGGTGGATAATTCCCAGATATGGCATCTTACCCGGTTTCTTCTGTACAAGATAATTCTTCAGAAGACTCTCCATATCCATGCTTCCCACTCTTGAATTCTGAACTGCGATCCCGGCCGGTTTATGACAGACCAGAATATCTTTATCTTCATATAAAATATAATCTCTGATATCTTTTATCCACATAAAAAAACTCTCCTTTTCATGGAGAGTATATCCTAAAATCTCATTTCACGCAATAAATGAATATATCAAAAACGGTCACCACTTTTTACTTTCTTCAAATCAGAAGAATAATTTCAAAAATGATGACCGTTTCAATGTTCTTCGTTATTCAATTTATTTTCCTCTTAAAATTCTTTCTATAAATAATATATTATTAACAAATGACTTTATAGGTTTCACTATTAAGTTTTTCTATATTTATTTATTTTGAATTAAATCTTTATCTTTTTTCCTGCTCATATTTCATATGTACTGTTTATAATCTGATTCACCTCTGCTGTTATGATATCAGTTATCCAGTTCATCTGAATCTACTTAGAAAGTTTTATAGATTTTAAATTATAATTTCACGGATTATAATTTACTTTTTATTTATGAAATATCGGATACACTTTTTCATTATCTTTTCGTGCTAAGCAATCATAAACCTAACTTCTTAAATTTACAACTGTTTAATTATCTTATGTGCTTTTCATATTTATCGAACATTAATGGCAGATGTTCTAAACTACTATGTAAAGTATTTCTGAAAAAGTACCTTAATATTTCTCTTCTCAATATCTTGTATTTCTATATACTCGATATTCTTCTGATGCAGGACTTCAAACCATATCCTTAAATTCCTATATGCTTTTCAAAACATCGTTCTTATCTTCAATCTATCTGTTACCTGAACCTCTTCTTTCAGGCTAACTATCGAGATAAGGGTTATGCTCTTCCGATAAATATTTCTTTACATATTTACCAAAATCCCTGTATCAGGTCTGTGACAGATATTCAATATAAGTTATCGCTTCTATAATACCTTGGATACACTCTTTCCTTACTAAACTGTGCGTATATTTATAAGGAAAATACTCTTTCATATAATCTTCGTATCAGGTCTTTCTTGCAGGAAATGCGATACCCGTCACTCTTATATTGATGGAATTATAACTTCTTTCCCAATGGAATCACCTATACCTTTCCTTAATTTTCATCCTTTTCATTGTAACATTTATATATGCTATGAATTGAATGAATTTCTTTGATTATTTATTTCTTGTTTCTTTTGATGTGATTATAATACCACTGCACTTCATATTTGTCAATACATTTTTACTATTTATTTTTAATTTTCTCTTTATTATTATTTTATTTGCATTAATTTTATAATTTTTTCATATATTTTATAATTTTCAGATTTTAGTTTGGATAAAAGCACCCAAGGAA
>CAKSAW010000107.1 GCA_934437695.1 uncultured Blautia sp.
ACAAATGCATCTGCATCGAATTTCTGAAGATCGTCAATACTTTCTCCTACGCCAATGTACTTCACCGGAATATCCAGCTCTGACTGGATAGCAACTGCAATACCACCTTTGGCAGTTCCGTCCAGCTTGGTAAGGATAATACCGCTGACATTTGCGACCTCCGCAAACTGTTTCGCCTGCGCAAGAGCATTCTGTCCTGTAGTTCCGTCAAGTACTACCAGTGTCTCCAGATATGCATCCGGATACTCTCTCTCCAGGATCCTGTAAATTTTGCGAAGTTCTTCCATAAGGTTCTTTTTATTATGAAGACGTCCTGCTGTATCGCACAGAAGCACATCTGCATTTCTTGCTTTTGCAGCTGCCACCGCATCATAGATGACAGATGCCGGATCAGCTCCCGACTGTCCGCCGATGATCTCCACGCCTGCACGGTTCGCCCACTCTGTCAGCTGCTCTCCTGCTGCTGCACGGAATGTATCTGCTGCTGCAAGGATAACTTTCTTTCCCTGATCTTTCAGCTTACCTGCAAGCTTTCCTACTGAAGTAGTCTTTCCAACGCCATTGACGCCGATCACCAGAACTACAGATTTACGGTTCTCAAATTCATATTCCGTACTGTCCACACGCATCTGATCCTTGATCTCATTGATCAGAAGCTGTTTACATTCCATCGGCTCCTTGATATGGCGCTCAGAAACCTCTTTCTTCAGATTTTCAATAATGGAAGTAGTGGCATTGATCCCGATATCACCCATGATCAGGATCTCTTCCAGTTCTTCATAAAAATCTTCATCAATACTTGAAAAACCACTGAAAATGTTGTCAAATCCGGCTACGATATTGTCTCTGGTCTTTGCCAGTCCACTGACTAATCGTTTAAAAAAACCTTTCTTTTCTTCTGCCATGATAACTCCTCCTGTTACTGGGTAAGCTGGTTCTCTACCAGATCGACAGAAACCAGTGTGGATACCCCTTTTTCCTGCATGGTAATACCATAAAGCCTGTCTGCGGCATTCATGGTTCCACGTCTATGCGTTATTATAATAAATTGTGTGTTTTTCGTCAACTTCTGTAAATATCCTGCAAACCGTCCCACATTGGAATCATCCAGCGCAGCTTCTATTTCATCAAGGAGACAGAATGGAGACGGCTTCAGATTCTGGATGGCAAAAAGAAGTGCAATGGCAGTCAGGGCCTTCTCCCCACCTGAAAGCTGCATCATATTCTGCAGTTTCTTTCCGGGAGGCTGAGAAATGATCCTGATCCCTGCTTCCAGGATATCTGCTTCCTCATCCAGCTCCAGAGTTCCCTTTCCGCCTCCAAAAAGTTCTTTAAATGCCTTATCAAATTCCTTCTGTATCTCACTGAATTTCTCAGTAAACTGTCTGCGCATTCCTTCATCCAGTTCCCGGATGATCTGTTCCAGGGTTTTCTCGGCTGTGACCAGATCCTCATACTGACCGGACAGGAATGTATGACGTTCCAGAAGTTCTTTATAATCTTCGATAGCATTTACATTAACAGGTCCCAGCTTTCTGATATCTTCTTTGATCTGAGCTGCTTGTCTCTTCATTTCAGAAAAGTCTGTCAGTTCCTCTTTTCTGTAGGAAAGAGCATTGTTTGGTGTGATCTCATACTCTGACCACATATATGCTGCCCTCTCTTCTCTGTTCTCTTCCAGCTTCTCCATCTGACCCTGCAGACGATAACATTCTTTATCCAGAAGGCCGATCTGACCGGAAAGATAATCTCTTTTTTCAAAGAATTCTTTATGTCTGGAATTTCTGCTTTCTTTATCCTTCTGCAGATTTTCCAGCTGCTCCTGTGCCTGTTTTTCATGAAGAACAGATTCCTCTGATTCTTTTTTCAGTTCAGAGATCATCTCCTGTTTCATTTTCATTTCCTCACTGCTGTGTGCAAGTGAATCATAAATGCCATCTTTCTCATTTGTGAGAGCTGTGATCTCTGATCTCAGTCTGCTCAGGTTTTCCTGGTCAAATTTCGTTTTCTGATCCAGGCTGGAAGACTGAAGACGGATTTCTTCCAGTTCTCTGGAGATCTTCCCCTCTTCTTCTTTCCATTCATCCAGCTCAGACTGCTTTGTTTCAATAAAGCTTTCCAGCTCTTTTTCATCCTGTCTGGAGTTCTCCAGTTCCTGAGCGATCCTGTCATGATCCTGTCTGATCTCCATTACCTGACGCTTGATCTCTGCCTGATCCCTGTTGATCTGTGCATACCCGCTACGGATCTCCTCTGCTTTTTTCTCCTGCTGCTGAATGTTCATTCTGGCTGTATTCTGCTCAATATATTTCTGACGGAGCTTTTCCTGAAACTGTGCAATGGTATCACGAAGCATATTTCTATGATTTTTGTTGTCCTCGATCGCCTTCTGCATTTGTACCAGATCCTGTTTCAGATGATTTACCTTTGTCTCCAGCTCCTCTATTTCCCTGCGTCTGCCCAGCAGATTGCTGTTATTTCTGAATGCACCACCTGTCATGGAACCTCCGGGACTTAAGGACTCACCCTCTACAGTAACCATTCTCAGACTGTGCCTGTATTTTTTCCCAATGACAATGGCATGATCGATATTATCAACTACCAGTACTCTTCCCAGAAGAAATCTTGTGATCTGCTGATACTGGGGAGCTGTAGTTACAAGCTCACTGGCAACTCCCACTACCCCAGGCTCCTTCAGCGCTTCTCTGGGAGTAAATTCTCCTCTTGGACTGATACTGCTCATGGGAAGGAAGGTTGCACGTCCATAACGGTTCTTCTTCAGAAATTCTATCAGCATTTTTGCAGTCTGTTCATTATCAGTAACAATATTCTGGATACTTCCTCCAAGTGCTGTCTCAATAGCGATCTCATAATCCTTGTTGACCTGGATCAGATCTGCAACAACTCCCTGTATTCCCGGAACACGCTCCTTCTGCTCCATGACTCTTCGGATACTGTTTCCATATCCATCATAACGCTCAGCAATATTCTTAAGGGAATCCAGACGGGATGCATCTCTGTGATAGGCAGTCTGTCCTGCCTCCAGCTCAGCATTCTGCTCTCTCAGTTTTTCCTGAATCTTCATGACTCTCAGATTCAAGTCTTCGCATTCCTTATTTGAAGCCTCTATCTGGGCTGTAATCTCATCATACTGCTTCTGGGCTTTGGAAAGGATGGTCTGCTGTTCTTCCTCTTCACTTTTTAATCTGAGGATACGCTGACTGATCTCTGCTTTACGGATCTCTGCCTGCTCCATCATCGCATCAAATCTCTGGGCTTTACCCTTGACATTTGCACGGCTGTTCAGAATTTCAATGATCTCATTTTTTCCATTTTCCACTTCCCGGGTACAGTCTGCAATATTCTCCTGGGCTGTTTTTAACTTCTCTTCTTCTTCTGAAAGTCTCTTACAGACTGCTTTTAACTGCGCACAGATGTCTGATCTTTCTTCCTCCAGCTTTCTCTGCGAATCAGTCCTTACAGAAAGTTCTGACTCTATTGTCTGAAGACGCCCTTTATAATGTTCCTCATTCTGGGCACCTGCCAGAATCTGCTCGTTCAGTACATTGATCTGACCTTCCAGCTGCTGCTTACGGATTGCCTGCTCCTGACCCGAAATACGAAGAGCATCCATCCGGGAATTCAGATCCTCCAGTTCCTGTTCCAGACGTTCATATTCAACTTTTATCCTGTCATAAGAGTCCTGCGTTTCTTCCAGCTGGTTCTGTGCGATCCTGTGCTTCTCTTCCAGCTCCTTAAGTTCTTTTGCTGTATTGGCATACTCTATGAGAAACATATTTACATCCAGTTCCTTGAGGGTCTCTCTTCTGGAAAGATAGATCCTCGCTGTCTCAGACTGTTTCTCCAAAGGTCCCAGCTGTCTGCCAAGTTCTGAGAGGATATCTGTCACGCGGACCAGATTCTGGCGTTCTTCCTCCAGTTTTTTGATAGTAGTATTCTTTCTTCTCTTAAACTTAACAATTCCTGCTGCCTCGTCAAAAAGCTCTCTTCGCTCTTCCGGCTTGCCACTTAAGATCCTGTCGATCTGTCCCTGTCCGATAATGGAATATCCCTCTTTACCAATACCTGTATCATAAAACATCTC
>CAKSAW010000108.1 GCA_934437695.1 uncultured Blautia sp.
GAAACCTCGATCAGTTTCTCACATAATGTGGGATAATCAATTCCCAGAACCTTAGCTTCCTGCGGGATCAGACTGGTTGGTGTCATTCCGGGAAGTGTATTTGCCTCAAGGCAGTACATATCTCCGTTCTCTTTCATCATAAAATCAAGACGGCAGTATCCTTCCATAAATAAGGCTTTTGCCCCTGCCTCTGCATAATGCTGCATTTTTTCTGTAAGTTCCGGTGAAATCTCAGCAGGACAGGTTTCAATTGTTGATCCTGCCTGATATTTGTTCTTATAATCATAGAATCCCTGTAACGGAGCAATCTCAATAACAGGATAAGCTTTTCCGTCTACAACTGCTACTGAGAATTCACGGCCTTTAATATATTCCTCTATTACAACCTCATTTTCATAGGAATATGCATCTTTAAGAGCCTGCTCATATTCGGCCTGATCATTGACAATGTAAACTCCTACACTGGAACCTCCACAACAGGTTTTTACAACCACAGGGAACTCCATTCCAAGAGCTTTCAAATCTGTAGTCATCTCTTCCTTTACCATGGATACTCCATGAGGTGTAGGTACATGGTTCATCAGAAACATCTGCTTTGTAATGCCCTTGTCCATAGCCATGGCGCTGCTCAGATAGCCTGTTCCTGTATATTTGATCCCCATCAGGTCAAATGCAGCCTGAACCTTTCCATCTTCTCCGTTTGCTCCGTGGAGTCCCAGAAAAACAATATCAGCTTCTTCACAGAGTTTCAGAACGTTTGGTCCGAAGAAACTTCTTCTTTCTCTTTTTATCTGTTCAATTCTGTCGTTAAATTCTGACATATATGCTGATGCTGCATCAACATCATACTCTGAAGGAAATGGATTTTCCCAGTCCACATTATCGATACCACAGAAAATGTCTACAAGGATCGCCAGATGACCTTTCTCCCTTAATGCTTTACAGATTCCTGTTCCTGATGTGATAGAGACAGTACGTTCTGTACTTGTTCCTCCCGCTAATACTACGATTTTCATTGCTTTTCTCCTTTATTCATAAATAACAACCGGTGTGTTCTTTTCAACATTGCCGTAAATGATCTGCATCTGATCAGATGGCGCACAGATACTTCCGTGAGTTCCTTCAAATTCATAGACCTGTTCTCCGAAAGCCGTTCTCCACGGAGCATCATTGATTCCCAGATTTCCGTCAAAAGAAATCCAGTAATTTACTGCTGAAGGATAATCCTCTCCACTGACAGTATATCCGCTCTTCATCTCACCCACTGTATAGCATCCTGCAGGTGTGGCACAGTTTGGCACAAATGGATTTCCGGATACTATCTGAGCATCTGCAGTTGGTGTCCCATCTTTATAGAATACCATTCTCTGGGCTGTCAGGTCAATCTCTATATAAGTATATCCAATATCATTTGTTTTTCTGGACAGACCCTCATGAGAATAAACAGGTTCTCTGACCTGGGTTTCTCCGTTCTGGATCAGACTGATAAGCTCCTTTGTCTCAGCTTCCTGATCGATCCTCCAGCCATAGTTTCCTCCACTGACAGCGATCTCACGTCCGTCATATGTGTGAAACGTTCTATCTGTTCCAACTGTATCATATTTTGCTGCCAATTCACTGATATACGCCTCTATCTGCTTTTTGTCAAGAGTATAAAGCCCATTTTCATCTGTTGTCATCCAATTCCGGATGATTTCTCTGTCCACAGTCTCTGTTCGGTCATCAAAATCATATGTTATCACAACATCTGTAAGTTTATTTATCAGCTCACAGTTTTTATTCAGAATTTCATCATTCTGATAAACTTTTGGCTTCTTGTAGCAGCCATCCTTCTCCAGATTGACTGGTGTCCTTCCTGTAACAAGGGCATCTATGATATCCTGAGTTGTTTTTTTCGGTTTCAGTGCGTTCCCTTCCTTTTCAGGGATGATCACAAACCTGTCATCTTTCTCTTCTATATATGCATCTGCAGGTTCTGTTATATTCTCCTTCTGCATACATTTCAAGCCGGATATTGCAGCATTTACCTTCTGCTCATCATATTTTACAGAAGAAGATACCTCGTAATCCTGATGCTGATTAAATGCGAGAAACCAGGTAAACCGATCCTGTTTTCTGATCAGATTCTCTACACTTCCGTCTGAATCATAGGAAAGTCCTGCCTGTTCGGCTGTAATACTCTCCTGTCCGTTGTTTTTTGTCTCAATAACAAGAACATAAGCCCCTATTTTTTTTGTAAGCAAATTTTCAGATTCTGACACTGTCATATAAGAACAGTTAAATCCATTTACCATTGAACCCGGCAAAAAATGCTCTGTGAAGTAGTATACGCCATATCCGTAAACTCCTACAGTCAGAAGAAGTAAAATTATGATCAGACTGATCATAACCTTCTTTCTGGTGCTCATAATATCCTCTCCTTTCAGATTTCTTCCGCTATAAACAGCAACCGCCCGGCAAAGACTTATGCCGGGCAGTTTTTATTATCACATTATTTATCCTGAAAGTAAATATGATTTATTCTGTTTTATGCGTTTTCAAGTAACTTTTCTACGCTTGCAAGTTTAACACAGAGTACAAATACTTCTGCTGCCTTTCCAAGTTCTTCCGGAGTCGGGAAGCTTGGTGCGATACGGATATTGGAGTCTTTAGGATCCTTTCCATATGGATAGGTTGCACCTGCTCCTGTCAGTACAACACCTGCCTCTTTTGCTTTGGCTACGATTGCTTTTGCACATCCTTCCATTGAATCAAAGGAAATGAAGTATCCACCATGAGGTTTTGTCCACTCACCGATTCCAAGACCACTGAGTTCTCTGTCCAGTGTATCAAGAACCATTTCGAATTTCGGACGGAGAATATCCGCATGTTTTCTCATGTGTTCATGAAGTCCGTCAATATTTTTGAAGAATTTCACATGACGAAGCTGGTTTAATTTGTCATGTCCGATTGTCTGGATCTGCATATAGCTGCGGAAGTCTGCCAGGTTTGCTTTGGAAGCTGCAACTGCTGCAATACCGGAACCTGGGAAGCTTACTTTGGATGTTGATGTGAATTTATATACAAGATCAGGGTTTCCTGCTTTTGCACACTCCTCAAGAATTTCCACAAGGAAATCCTGGTTATCATCATAGAGATGGTGAATGCTGTATGCGTTATCCCAGTAAATACGGAAGTCAGGTGCTGCCGGTTTCAGTCTTGCGAAACGTTCTACTGTTTCTTTGGAATATGTGTAGCCCTGTGGATTGGAATATTTCGGTACACACCAAATTCCTTTGATTGCTGCATCTTCGCTGACAAGTTTCTCTACCATATCCATATCCGGACCCTGTGGAGTCATTGGTACGTTGATCATTTCGATTCCAAAGAATTCTGTGATCTTGAAATGACGGTCATATCCAGGTACAGGACAGAGGAATTTTACTTTATCGAGTTTACACCATGGTGTATTTCCCATTACGCCATGAGTCATAGAACGTGCAATACTGTCAAACATTACGTTCAGACTGGAGTTTCCGTAGATGATGATGTGTTCCGGATCTACTTCAGACATTTCACCGAGAAGGCGTTTTGCTTCCGGGATTCCGTCAATGACACCATAATTACGGCAGTCTACACCTGTTTCGCATTTAAGGTCTGAGTCACTTTTTAATACATCCATTAATTCCATGGAAAGATTGAGCTGATCTGCTGCCGGTTTTCCACGTGACATATCAAGGGCAAGTCCCTGTGCTTTGATGTCTGCGTATTCTTTATCCAGCTGTGCTTTGAGTGTAAGCAGTTCTTCTTTGCTCATGTCGCTGTATTTTTTCATAATATTCCTCCTTGTTCTGCCATGGATGTAAATGACTATTCCGCAAAGGGCAAGCATTTGTTTCTCCTGTGGCAACATTTTTTTACACTTTTTACATTTTAGTATGGTAAAGTGGGGATTGTCAAGTGTTTTTGGAGAATTGTTAATATTTTGGCAAAAAAGTATATTGGGTATGTGGAATGGGGACGCGCGAAGCATGCT
>CAKSAW010000109.1 GCA_934437695.1 uncultured Blautia sp.
ATGCAGGAAATCCTGGCGAAACTGGAAGAACAGGGCATTCGTGCTGAGAGAAAGAGTATTTATGATGATCTGGAGACCCTGCGTGCTTTTGGAATGGATATACATTACAGAAGAGGACGTGAGGGTGGATATTATGCTGAGAAGTTGGTTTCAGACAAACAGGAGACAGAATCCGGATTGAATAAGGAAGCAGGAAATACAGAAGAGCAGAAAGCAGAAACTTCGGTTGTATCTGCAGATAATCTGACGGGCAGAAAGGTGAAGGCTCCGGTGCCGGTACAGACAGGGGAGAACCTGAAAGAAATAAAACTTATATGTCAGAATTCTGTAAAGAAAAAAATCCAGCGTACTTTTGGCGCAGAGATTTTCTGTAAAGTAAAGGGCGAGGATAACTTTACCGTAACAGTTGAAACTGCAGTTGATAAAGCGTTTTTTGGATGGATGGCTTCCATGGGAAGAAATGTACATATTCTGAAGCCTAAGAAGGTGGCAGCTGCTTATCGTGATTATCTGAAAAATATTGCAAGGGATTATAAAGGAATCGATAAATAAGTATAGAAAGGATCGTATTATGAAAAGAAGAGCAACAGCTATTCTGCTTGGAATAATGGTATCCTCCATATTCCTGTCCGCATGTGAAAAGAATGATGCAAAAGAGGCAGCCAGTGAAAGTGCCCAGGTAGAAGAAGAGGGTGTAGGGCAGGTAACTGAGGAAGGTGAGAAAGTAGAGGCAGAAAGTAAACAGTCTGCTGATGATGACAGCAGTAAAGCAGGGGACAGCGAAGAATCAAAAGATGAAAATGCATCTGAAAGTGAGGATACATCTGTAAAGGAAAAGACAGAAGGAGATTCGTCTGAGAAAAAGGCAGAGGAAGCTTCAGAAGACAAAGCAGATGATTCTCTGGATGCTGAGGTAACAGAAGTTTCTGCAGGAAAAATCGGAGTGCTTCTTTCTGATGATAATGATGATGCAAAAATTGACAGTGAGGCAATGACTTCCCAGATTTCAGATGGGGGCTATGAGGCAGATGTTAAGAATGCTGCCGGCGATCCTGTACTTCAGATCTCACAGATTCAAGAGTTTATTGATGAGCAGGTTTCTGCCCTGATCATTGATCCTGTAGATCCTTATGGTCTGACAGATATCCTTAAAGCGGCCAAAGAACAGGATATACCGGTTATTTCCTATGATATCCTGATACGGGATACAGCAGATATTAATTATTATGCAGCATATGACACCAGAGCAATAGGAAATGATATTGCAAAAGAGATTATCAAAAAGATGGATCTGGAAAAAGCCAGGGAGGCTAAACAGTCTTATACGATTGAATTTCTTATGGGATCTCCGGATGACAACAGTGCTCTGTTTTTGAGCAATGGAATCCAGGAAGTTCTTCAGGAATATCTGGACGATGGAACTCTTGTATGTAAATCCGGAAATACAGCATTTGACGATACAGGAATTATGAGATGGAGTGAAGAATCTGCAAAGACAAAACTGAATTCCGTGATCAATGAGTTCTATGCAGAGGAAAAAACTCCGGATATTATCTGCACTGCATATGATGGATTTGCATACGTTGCACAGGAAATTTTAAGTGACAGTGGGTTGGAGCCTGGAAGTGAAGAATGGCCTATGATCACAGGATATGGCAGTGAAGTACAGGCAGTGAAGGATATTGATGCAGGTAAAATGTCATTTACAATGTTTTTAGATCGCAAGGAACTTGCTCAGGGTGGAGCACAGATGGCTATTGATTACCTGAAAGGTGAGAAAGTTGATGTAAAGGATTACTCACAGTATGATAATGGGGTCAAGATCGTGGGAACATTTACATGTGGAGCACAGATCATAGATAAAGATAATTATCAGATACTTGTGGATAATGGAACTTATACAGAAGACGAGATTGCACCGGATCCCACACCTACACCAGAAGCAACGCCTACACCAGAAGCAACACCTACACCGGAAGTAACAACAACTCCGGAGGCGACTCCGACCCCGTCATCTGAACAGAAAGAAGAGTCAGATCAGACTAAAATAAAGAAATCATAAGAAAAATCATAAGAATAAAAAGTAAATCAAAAGGGACTGGATTTCGCAGATGCGACAGTCCCTTTTGGTATATTTCAGATAACCGATAAGCAGTTTATGATCAGAAATTAATCTCTGAAAGTTAAAGAATCATCAGTCATGGAATCAACAATAGCAAGAGATTCAAGACGGATTCCCATATCACGGATCTCCTGGCCGCCATGCTGGAAGCCTTTTTCAATAACAATACCGGCTCCCTCAAGAGTTGCTCCTGATTTCTTAACAATATCGATCAGGCCGAGAAGTGCACATCCGTTAGCGAGAAAGTCATCGATCAGAAGTACATGGTCTTCCGGTCCAAGGAATTTTTTGGAAAGAATAACATCATATACTTTCTTATGGGTGAAAGATTCTACCTTAGTTGTATACATTTCTCCATCCAGATTTACGCTCTGTGTTTTTTTTGCAAAAATTACAGGTACATCAAAGTACTGCGCTGCGATACAGGCGATACCGATACCGGATGCTTCGATTGTAAGGATTTTGGTAATTGGACAGTCGGAGAAGCGGCGTTTAAATTCTTTGCCGATTTCATTGATGAGAGTAATATCCATCTGATGATTTAAGAAACTGTCTACTTTTAAAATATTTCCCGGTTTTACAACTCCATCCTTAAGAATTCGGTCTTTTAAAAGCTTCATAGATTTCTCTCCTTTTATATATGTAATTATTTTTTTCGGCTACTGGACATATGTCCGGTAACAGCTACTGTTTTGATAATTATAGACTATGATACGCTATAATTCGCTTTCGTGCAATTATTTTTGACAAAAAATCTAAAAATAATTATAATACTTTCAGATGGAAGCTGCAAACACGCTTTGGCGCGTGAAAACAGACAAAAAAACAGCACCTTTGGTTTCAGAAAAACTGATAAACTATGCGGCTGCGAAAAACAGCAGGAAATGGAATGGGAAAATAATGAAAGAGTATGAACTGATATGGGAAATTTTTAATAAATGTCCACGCAATCAGATGCGTGATGTTTTTGTGGAAGAGTTGGAACTTGAGGATCCTGAAGAATATATCAGGAATAAATTCAAGGGAAAAGAGGTTTCTTATGAGAAGACCGTTCTTGAAGACGGTACTGTTATTTTTGATATTACAACGTCACAAATAAAACAGCGTTGCTCCTTTACAGAAATTTGATAAATGTGGTATAATATAAATTACGCTGTAAATTCAGACAGATGTTAGGATCAAAAGTTAGTTTGTCCCTGATATCTCAGATACATTCTGAAAAAGAAAGGAGAATGTTATGGCCGAGGAACAAAAGACACACACACATGTACTGGAGGATGGGACGGTAGTTGAACATTCTCACGGGGAACATGGACATCATCACAGTCATGCACATACAAAGGCAGTGCTGAACCGTATGTCCAGAGCAATCGGGCATATGGAATCTATCAAACGCATGATAGAGGATGGAAGAGACTGTGCGGAAGTTCTGATACAGCTTTCAGCAGTGAAATCTGCTATTAACAATACAGGTAAGATTATTCTGCAGGATCATATTGAACACTGTATCGTAGATGCAGTAGAACATGGTGATAAAGAGGCAATCAAAGAACTTGAAGTAGCAATTGACAGATTTGTAAAGTAATATGCGTACTTATTTCACAGTGGTTTTCAGGATACTGTGTTCATACAAAGCTGATATGGTATGAAATTCAGTGTATGGGAGGCTGGTTATAGTGCGTGAATATAAAGGAGAAGACTAATTATGGCAAAAGAATGTAACAACACTTCATGCGACAAAGCAAGCTGCGAGGGTTGTTCCAGCAGCAAAAAACAACAGAGCTTTCTGGCAGAAATGAATGCTCAGTCAAATGTAAAACATGTGATCGGGGTTGTCAGCGGAAAGGGTGGCGTTGGTAAATCCT
>CAKSAW010000110.1 GCA_934437695.1 uncultured Blautia sp.
GGTACAGCACAGAGACTGGTAAATATTGAAGGCTATATGCCGGGAAGAGAGGTTGTGATCCTTGGTTCCGGAGATATCGGTCTGATCATGGCAAGACGAATGACATTTGAAGGTGCAAAAGTTAAGGTAGTTGCAGAACTGATGCCCTACTCCGGCGGTCTGAAACGAAATATTGTTCAGTGTCTGGATGATTACGGAATCCCGCTGAAGCTCAGCCATACAGTTGTTGATATTAAAGGAAAAGAACGTCTGGAAGGTGTCACACTGGCGCAGGTAGACAACCACGGAAAACCGATCCCCGGAACAGAGGAAGAATACAGCTGTGATACTCTTCTCCTTTCCGTAGGTTTAATTCCGGAAAATGAGCTCTCAAGAGGCATGGGTGTGGATATGAATCCTGTTACATCAGGACCTAAGGTAAACGAAAGCCTTGAAACAAATATTGAAGGTGTATTTGCATGTGGAAATGTATTGCACGTACATGACCTGGTTGACTTTGTATCTGAAGAAGCCGGAACTGCCGGAAGAAATGCCGCTGAATATGTGAAGCTGGGAAGCGAAAGAAACTCAGAGGGAAAAGAAATCAGGATAAATCCGGTTGAAGGTGTCAGATACACTGTTCCCGGAACCATCAATACAGACCGGATGGATGAAAATCTGACAGTGCGCTTCCGTGTGGGCGGTGTTTACACAAACTGCTACATCAGCGCATATTTTGATGACGAAAGAGTGATCCACAAAAAACGTCCGGTTGTTGCACCAGGAGAAATGGAAGAGATTAAGCTGACAAAAGAGCAGCTTCTGAAATATCCTGATCTGCAGACCATCACAGTCAAGATTGAGGAGGCGTAAACTATGGAAGAGAGAAAACTGACATGCATCGGCTGTCCGATGGGCTGCCCTCTCACTGTTGCGATGAATGGCGAAGAGGTGGTAAGTGTCACTGGAAATACCTGTAAGCGCGGTGATGTATATGCCAGAAAAGAAGTAACTGACCCTACAAGGATCGTAACCTCTACTGTGCGTGTATCAGGCGGCAGCATTGATATGGTATCAGTAAAAACAAAAGAAGATATTCCTAAACATAAGATCTTTGAATGTGTAAGAGCCCTGAAAGGCATCGAAGTCCCGGCACCAGTCCACATTGGAGATATAATCCTTAAAAATGTGGCAGACACAGGTGTGGATATTGTTGCAACTAAAAATGTAGAATAATATAAAGCCTGGATTCTCTTGGTTTACAAGAGTTTCCAGGCTTTTTTGTTCAGATTATTCGAATTCTACAGTTCCGGTTGGCTTTGGTGTAAAATCATAAAGCACACGGTTGATTCCTGCAACTTCATGAGTGATACGGTCAGTAATGTGAACCATCAGTTCATGTGGGATCTCAGCAACAGTTGCTGTCATAACATCAGTTGTGCATACTGCACGAACGATACAGCACCATTCAAAAGCACGCTTTCCATCTTTGATTCCTGTAGATCTGAATTCCGGAACAACAGTGAAATACTGCCAGATTTTTCCTTCCAGTCCATTTTTTTCAAACTCTTCACGAAGGATCGCATCAGACTCACGCACTGCTTCCAGACGATCACGTGTGATCGCTCCAGGACAACGAACACCAAGTCCCGGTCCCGGGAATGGCTGACGGTAAACCATACCATGAGGCAGACCAAGTTCATCACCAACAACACGAACCTCATCCTTGAAAAGAATTCTTACTGGCTCTACAAGTTCAAAATTCATATCCTCCGGAAGTCCGCCTGCATTGTGATGCGCCTTGATGCCTTCTTCTGATTCAAGAATATCCGGCCAGATCGTACCCTGTGCCAGGAATTCAATTCCATCAAGCTTTCTGGCTTCTTCAGCAAATACTTCAATGAATTCTCCACCAATGATTTTTCTCTTTGTCTCAGGATCCTCAACTCCTGCAAGTTTACTAAGGAAACGCTCTGTAGCATCCACATAGACAAGATTTGCATTCATCTGATTGCGGAATACTTCAACTACCTGCTCTGGCTCACCTTTGCGAAGCAGACCATGATTAACATGAACACATACTAACTGCTGGCCAATTGCTTTGATCAAAAGTGCCGCAACAACAGATGAATCTACTCCACCTGAGAGAGCAAGAAGAACTTTCTTATCTCCCACCTGTTCTCTGATCAATGCAACCTGCTCTTCAATAAAAGCCTGAGCAAGTTCCGGTGTTGTGATTCTTTCCATATCAGCCGGACGTCTGATTTCATTAATATCCATTGGAAATTCCCCCTTGTTCTTTTAAGTCATATAGATGAATTAATTTTACCATAAAACCAACCAAAAATAAAGGCTATGATACAATTTCCGGGAAGGGTAATCTTCTGGTTACTGTTCACTGGTAATATCCCGCGAGGTGTTTTTTGTGAGCGAAGGTCACAGAAAACCCGAGACATACCGCGCGAATTTATGCGATTAGCATAAATTCTGTGCATCGCGAAGCGTGTTGCTGTGAACGGAGTGAACAGTAACATCTATAAATTTTCTGCTGTTTCTTTTCTAAGTAATTCCGTATATTCTGCTTCCCTCACAGGTCTGGCATAGAAATATCCCTGTGCCTTATTGCAGCCAAATCCCTGAAGCATGATTTTCTGCTGTTCAGTCTCCACGCCTTCCGCAATGATAGAAAGTTTCATATGATTTCCCATAGTAATGATCATGTGCAGGATTTCTTCTGCTCTTCCATAAGGATCAGCAGCACTCAGAAAACGCATATCAAGTTTGATCTCATCAACAGGAGCTTCTTTCAACATATTAAGAGAGGAATATCCGCTTCCAAAATCATCCATCAGAACACGGAAACCTCCCTGGCGAAGCTTCTCAAGAACTGCGAAGATCATTTCTGAATCAGTGGCATATGCCGTCTCTGTTATCTCCAGCTCCAGATATTTTCTCGGAATCTGATAACGTTCTGCTATTTCACAAAGCGTCTGAAACAGCTTCGGATTATAGAACCCTACTCTGGACAGATTTACAGACACTGGATGCAGAGGAAGACCCTCATCCATGCATTTCTTTAGGAAAATACAGGTCTCTTCATAAATGTAGAGATCCACTTTTGCAATATATCCGTTTTTTTCCAGTACAGGAATAAAAATTCCCGGAGGAAGCAGCCCCTTTTCAGGATGCTCCCATCGAACCAGCGCCTCCGCCCCAATGATACGGTCAGTACGCATATCATACTTTGGCTGAAAGAAGGCCTTAAACTGTTTTTCCTTAAGAGCATCGCCCAGCTCATTAATGATCCTCTGCTCCTGGATCAGTTTCTTTCTGTGTGTATCATCATATACAGCAACCGGAATCATATGATTCTTCTTAATACTCTCCGCTGCCAGATGAGCCCGGTCACACATAATCCTCAGACTCTTTGATCTGTCTCGTATTTCATAAATTCCGGCAGAAATCTCAACTGTAGTCTTCATATAATAATCTCTGACCCGATCACAAAAATGATTCATCTGTGCCTGTATCCTGTCTTTATTCTCCAGTGTCAGGATCACAAAATGATCTGCCTCATATCTGCAGCTGACAATATCTATCCTGCCGAAAATTTTCTCCAGTTCACGGCCAATAAATTCCAGGAATTTATCACCTGCATCCTCTCCAAACAGATCATTGACAAGCTTAAAATTCTCAATATTTACATAGATGATTCTGGCATCCTCCTCCGGATGCTTCTCCAGAAATTCACGACCCCTCCGGTAAAATCCTTCTTTATTAAGAAGCCCTGTCAGTTCATCCGTCTCCATCCTGCTACGGTATGCTTCCTGCGCTGCAGCCTCCACCTGCATCTGCGTCCTGTGTCTGTTATTAACAATCACAAGTACGCTCAATGCCACCAAAAAAATCAGAATACATATAATCTGATATTTATATTTCTCCATAAATTCCCATATGGAAAAAGAGTTCTGCAGATTTA
>CAKSAW010000111.1 GCA_934437695.1 uncultured Blautia sp.
GTTTTATCAGCTTTCTTTTCTGTCTTCTTCTCACCTTTTCCGGTTTCTTCAGACTGAGATGTCTCCTCGTTTTTGGCATTCAGTTTCGCATGACGGATTACATTCTCTACTTCCTGCGCAATCTGTACAGCTGCATTCCTGCGGTATTTACTCTCCTGGGTTTCCCTGAATTCAAGTTCTACCCTTAAATCCATTCCACATCTTTCACAGAAAATCTTCTGCAGATATTCAATCAGGATCTCACTTTTTTCTCTGGCTATGACAGAATCCGGAAGGATCATATGAAGATCATTTTCTCCGGGAAAGGAAATCTGCGCCTGCCTGAACATATTGTATTCCAGCATATTATAATTGCGCAGTTCCAGTTCCATACTGGATCTGTACGTCTCCAGGAAATTCTGAGGGGTATACTGTCCGGAAAGACGAAATTTCTCAATAACCGTAACTGTAACACCCATTCCTGCAAAAAGCTGTCTCTCTATCTGTTCTTCCAGTTCAAAAATATGTTTCTTATGAATCCAGCGTTCACTTTTTATATACACCCAGATATGTGTTTTGGAAGGATTACAGCTTACTCTGGTCACAAACACCATATCCAGCAATTCTTCCAGTTCTTTCTTCACTTTTAATTTGGGAAATACGTCAAAAAAGTCTTTTTCCAAAATAAAATCTCCTCATTTAATCAGACGGATACCTGTTTTCTGACAGAGTTTCAGGCATTACTTTCACAGAACTTTTTTATTTCTTCCAGTTTAAAAGTTCTTCACGCAGAGTATCCAGAAGCTGATCTTCCGGAACCTTTTTTATGATCTCGCCATGCTTGATCAGAAGTCCCACGCCTACTCCGCCTGCAATTCCGATATCTGCCTCTTTTGCTTCTCCGGGACCATTTACCACACATCCCATAACTGCAACTTTAATGTCAAGCGGGATATCCTGTACCATGGTTTCTACTTTATTTGCAAGACCGATCAGATCAATCTGTGTACGTCCACAGGTTGGACATGATACCACTTCTATGCCTCCTTTGCGGAGACCTAATGTTTTCAGAATACGCTTTGCAGATTTAATTTCTTCCAATGGTGCACCTGTGAGGGATACGCGGATCGTATCACCGATTCCCTGATTTAAAATGATTCCCAGACCAATAGCAGATTTAATATTTCCTGAATAAAGAGTTCCCGCTTCTGTAATTCCTACATGAAGGGGATAATCTGTTTTCTCTGCGATCAGTTCATGGGCTTTTGCACACATAAGAACATCTGAAGATTTAATGCTGATGACCAGATTATCATATCCCAGTTCTTCGATAATGCGGACTTTATCCAGTGCACTCTCCACCAGTCCCTCTGCAGTAACTCCGTGATATTTTTCCACAAGTTCTTTTTCAAGAGAACCGCTGTTTACCCCAACACGGATGGGTATCCCACGTTCTTTTGCCACATCAACAACTGCCTTGATGCGTTCAGTACTTCCAATATTTCCCGGATTAATACGGATCTTGTCTGCACCGTTTTCCATAGCGGCGATTGCAAGACGATAATCAAAATGAATATCAGCCACAAGCGGGATATGGATCTGTCTTTTGATTTCCTTTAACGCCTGCGCTGCCTCCATAGTGGGTACTGCACAGCGGATAATATCACATCCTGCCTGCTCCAGTGCCAGGATCTGAGCTACTGTAGCTTCCACATCTTCAGTCTTTGTGTTTGTCATAGACTGGATCAGGATCGGATTTCCTCCACCGATCTTTCTGTCTCCGATTTGAATAACCTTTGTATGGTCTCTGTACATATTCTCCCCTTCTCTCGTCTTACTGTCTTATTTCCAGAAGCTTTCTTTTCAGTTCTTCTTCCATGCGATGCATCTCTGCCTCTGCAGCCTGTCTCTTCTGGCGGCCTTCCATCTGGATCCTCATCACATCATCCAGAGTCTGGATCAGATCTGCATTTGTCTTCTGAAGTGTTTCAATATCAACCACTCCACGTTCTGATTCCTTCGCAGTCTCAACAGTTGCCAGATGAAGTGTTTCTGCATTCTTTTTCAGAAGTTCATTGGTGATATCTGTCACCTGTCTCTGTGCCTGTGCAGCCTCTGCGGAATGGGCGATACCAAGTGCAAGTACCATCTGGCTTTTCCATAACGGAATGGTATTTACGATCGTTGTCTGTATCTTCTCTACCATTACTGTGTCATTATTCTGTATCAGACGGATCTGTGGTGCTGTCTGCATGGCAATAGTACGTGTAAGCTCCAGATCATGCAGCTTCTTCTCAAACCTGTTACATTTCTCATCCAGATCTCTGGCTGCCTGCGCATCCTCCGGAAGCCCGCTAAGAGCTGCCTTGTTTTTCATTTCTGCAAGTTTTCCGTTCCTGGTCTCTTCCAGTTTCTTTTTGCCTGCAAGAATATACATGGTAAGTTCTTTAAAATAATTCAGGTTCTGCTCATACATTTTGTCAAGCATGGCAGAATCCTTAAGCAGGCGTACCTGATGCTGCTGAAGAGAATCTGTAATCTTCTCCACATTCGCTTCTGCCTTATCATACTTGTTTTTCAGATTTTCAATCTTAGAAGTCTGTTTTCTAAAAAATCCGAAGAATTTTCCCTCTTCCTGCGTATCAAAATCCTTCAGTTCTCCCACAACATTACTGATTAGTTCTCCGATTTCTCCCAGATCCTGCATCTTTACATTCTCAAGAGCTGTATCAGAAAAATCAGCCATTTTTTTCTGGGTTCCTGCGCCATATTGAAGGATCTGATTCGTATTCTCGATATCAATCTTTGCAGCAAAATCATTTACTATCTGCTGTTCTTCCGGTGTCAAAACCGGAGCTTCCGGCTCCTCCTGCACCTGTTTTTCTAAAACAATTTCTTCCTTTTTTTCAAACTCTCCAAGATCCGGTTCCAGTGTTAATGATGGTGTTTCCATTTCAAAATCTTTAAATTCGCTTCCCATGTTCGATACCACTCCTTTTATCCGGTTTACTTTTTCATCTTTGCAAAATCATCATCTGTCAGACCTTCCTGCGCCAGCAATGTATGAAGCACTGAAATATCACTTGAAACATCCCAAGCAGTATCCTGGAAAACTGAATCCAGAAGTTTCTCAAATGCCTGATTAAGTGTATCCAGTGTATCTTCAATTTCCTTCTTGGAAGCCTGAATATTCTCTCCCTGCACAGGCTGCTGATCCATTTCTTCATACGCATCAAGCAATTTCACTGTCATAGGCAGATAATAATTCATCATTTTTTTCAGATCCGGGATGATCTCCGGATGCTTCTGTGCACGTTCAAAAATTTTCTCCACGATCAGTTCCATCCTGGAAATCTTGGCAGATATCTCCACACCAGGTATTGCATCATTACTCTTATGGATCTTGTCCAGAAATTCATTTCCCCTGTCAAGCACTTCCTGTACTTCAGGCGGTGTATTCTCTCTGCTTCTCACCTGTTCGGCCTGACGTTTCTCCTCTTCCTGCTGCTTCTGCTCAAGAGCCTTCCGGGTCTGGGTATATTGCTGATAAGTCTCATGACTGGTGATCAGACATGTTTCCTGCTGATCAATATGGCCCTGGCGGAACCAATGATCATCGATCATCTTTTTGATATCTTTTTTTACAAATTTCACCGGCTTGTTAACTGCTGCAGACAGCTGTTCAAAGTTACAGTATGTGTGATTTCCCAATGTACCAATGTATTTCTGAAAACGTTCAAGTTTTCCCAGCTTTTTGATTCCTCCTGTAAGAAGTCCCACACCTGCCAGTGCCCCGGCCGCCATAAAACAGGTACCACCAATCACAAGGGAACTCATATGTCCGACAGCGCCAAAAATAGTTAAAACCAGAGTTCCAAGTCCCATACCACTGGCAAGGATCCCGCCTGAAACAGCAAGCATCATGCCCTTCATCTTTCCGCCTGCGTTTCTGTCATAAAGAGAGAGCATCCT
>CAKSAW010000112.1 GCA_934437695.1 uncultured Blautia sp.
ACCACTCCTCTGATCAAGGTTGAGAGAACCAAGAGCTATGGTGCAGAGGTTATCCTGCACGGGGATGTGTATGATGAGGCATGTGCACATGCACTGGAACTTGCTGAAAAAGAAGGATATACTTTTATCCATCCTTTTGATGATCCGGCAGTTGCAACCGGACAGGGAACTATTGCAATGGAAATCGTCCAGGAGCTTCCTCTTGTTGATTATATTCTGGTTCCTATCGGCGGTGGCGGACTTGCAACAGGTGTGTCCACACTTGCAAAGCTTCTGAACCCACATATTAAAGTGATCGGTGTTGAGCCTGCTGGTGCAGCATGTATGAAGGCTTCTCTGAAAAAGGGAGAGGTTACCACACTTCCCCATG
Organism: uncultured Blautia sp.; assembly: GCA_934437695.1. Classification (GTDB taxonomy): domain Bacteria; phylum Bacillota; class Clostridia; order Lachnospirales; family Lachnospiraceae; genus Blautia_A. Next base: position 371 of record CAKSAW010000112.1, read on the forward strand.
TAAATACGATTGCTGACGGTACAGCTGTACAGACACCTGGTAAAAAAATCTTTCCATATATCCAGAAAAATCTGGATGATATCATCACCATCGAGGATGATGAGCTGATCGTTGCTTTCCTTGATATGGTAGAGAACCATAAGATGATCGTAGAGAATTCAGGTCTTCTGACAGTGGCAGCTCTTCGACATCTGGATGTGAAGGGCAAGAAAATTGTTTCTATATTAAGTGGTGGAAATATGGATGTTATCACCATGTCTTCTGTTGTTCAGCATGGTCTGATCCAGAGAGACAGAATCTTCACAGTATCCGTACTCATTCCGGATAAGCCGGGTGAACTGGTGCGTGTTGCAAGCGTGATCGCAAAGGCTCAGGGCAATGTTATCAAGCTGGATCATAATCAGTTTGTAAGTACAAACAGAAATGCTGCAGTGGAGCTTAAGATCACACTGGAAGCTTTTGGAACAGATCATAAGAATGAGATCGTCAAAGCTCTTGAAGATGCGGGCTGCAGACCGAAGGTTATCCGTCCAAGTCTGTAATCATGTTGGAATAATATATACTACATAAACAAATGAAAAGAGAAGCCCTGGTGTCTGGTATCTGGATGCCGGGGCTTTTTCCTGTGAGATTTTCAGAAAGGATGTCAGAAAAAATAAATTTGTTCTGTCAAGAGAAAATGCTTGACAGCCAATCTGAAATAGGTTAAGATAGTCAAGGTGATTACAGATGGAGAAGTTTGTAGAGCAAGGCTATTTATATGATTTTTATGGAGAACTTCTGACGGAGAGACAGCAGCAGGTTTATGAGAGCGTGGTGCTGGAGGATTATTCCCTCAGTGAAGTTGCGGAGGAACTGGGTATCAGCAGACAGAGTGTGCACGATATGATCAAGAGATGCAACAAGACTCTGGAGGAATACGAACAGAAGCTTCATCTTGTAGAGAAATTCCTGAATATACGGGCACAGGTAAAACAGATCCGTGTACTGGCTCAGGAATATCATTCCGATGAAATTGCAAATATTTCCAATGAGATTTTAGAGGAGTTATAACATATGGCATTTGAGAGCTTGACAGATAAACTGCAGAATGTATTTAAGAAGCTGCGAAGCAAAGGCCGCCTGACAGAGGAGGACGTTAAGCTTGCTCTTAAGGAAGTAAAGATGGCACTGTTAGAAGCAGACGTAAACTTTAAGGTCGTTAAGCAGTTTACTAAATCTGTACAGGAGCAGGCAATCGGACAGGACGTTATGAACGGACTGAATCCGGGTCAGATGGTGATCAAGATCGTAAATGATGAACTTGTGAAGCTTATGGGAAGTGAGACAACTGAATTGCCTCTTCGCCCGGGAAGCGAGATCACAGTATTTATGATGGCAGGTCTGCAGGGTGCAGGTAAGACCACCACAGTTGCGAAGCTTGCAGGCAAGCTGAAATCCAAAGGTAAGAAACCTCTCCTGGTAGCCTGTGATGTTTACCGTCCGGCGGCTATCACACAGCTGCAGGTCAACGGTGAGAAACAGGGCGTGGAAGTATTTTCCATGGGAGATAAGCAGAAGCCTGTGGATATTGCGAAAGCAGCTATTGAGCATGCCAAAGCGAATCAGCAGAATGTAGTGCTTATCGATACAGCCGGTCGTCTTCATGTTGATGAAGATATGATGCAGGAGCTTGCAGATATTAAGGCAAATATCCATGTAGATGCGACAATCCTGATCGTAGATGCGATGACCGGACAGGATGCTGTAAATGTGGCAAGTACATTTACAGATAAAGTAGGGATCGATGGTGTTATCCTTACTAAGATGGATGGTGATACAAGAGGTGGTGCAGCCCTTTCGATAAAGGCAGTGACCGGTAAACCTATCCTGTATGTTGGTATGGGCGAGAAGCTTTCTGATCTGGAACAGTTTTATCCGGAACGTATGGCTTCAAGAATCCTTGGCATGGGTGATGTCATGAGTCTTATCGAGAAAGCAGAAGCTTCTATTGATAAAGAGCAGGCACAGGATATGCAGAAGAAGTTAAAGAAAATGGACTTTGACTTCAATGACTACCTTACCAGCATGGAACAGATGAACAAAATGGGTGGTATCGGCAGTATCCTGAACATGCTTCCGGGAGTTGGAAGTAAGATGAAGGATATTGAGGGAATGATCGATGAGAAGGCAATGGACAGAACCAAGTCAATTATCCTTTCCATGACACCGCAGGAGAGAAGCAATCCGTCAATCCTGAATATTTCCAGAAAGAACCGTATTGCCAGAGGTGCAGGAGTGGATGTCTCCGAGGTAAACCGTCTGGTGAAGCAGTTTGAACAGAGTAAGAAGATGATGAAACAGATGCCTGGTCTTATGGGCGGTAAAGCCGGTAAGCGTGGCGGCGGATTCAAACTTCCGTTCGGACTGTAAGTTAAGGTTGCCGGGCACGAAGTGAACAGCAGCTATTTGAGAAGTTAGCGAAGCGAATAACGCTTTGACATAAAAAGTTACTGTCTGAAACGGGCAGTAATTGCAAACATAAGAAAACAATATATTTTAATTTAATGGAGGAAAAGAAACAATGGCAGTTAAAATCAGATTAAGAAGAATGGGACAGAAGAAAGCACCTTTTTATAGAATCGTAGTTGCAGATTCCCGCAGCAAACGTGATGGAAGATGTATCGAAGAAATCGGAACATACGATCCAAACCTTGAGCCAAGCGCTGTAACAGTAGATGAAGAAGCAGCTAAAAAATGGCTTGCAGCAGGAGCTCAGCCTACAGATGTTGTAGCAAAAATCCTCAAAAATGCCGGAATTGAAAAATAATTCAGATCTACCAGGATAAGGTATTTCTGCAGCGTCCGTAGGGGACGGGTCAGGGAGGTATGTAATGAAAGAATTAGTGGAAGTAATTGCAAAATCTCTTGTTGAAAATCCGGATGAAGTGGTCGTTACTGAGACAGAAAAGGAAGACGCAATTATTGTTGAACTGAAGGTGGGACCTGCTGATATGGGTAAGGTTATCGGACGTCAGGGAAGAATTGCGAAGGCAATCCGTACTGTGGTCAAAGCGGCTTCTTCAAAAAGCAGCAAAAAAGTGATTGTAGATATTCTGCAATGAAAATAGGGTCAGGAGCTGTGGAACATCCCATGGCTCCTGATTTGGGTTTATAGGAGAGCAGATGGAAGATTTATTAAAAGTTGGTGTGATCACTACGACACACGGAGTACGCGGAGAAGTAAAAGTATATCCTACCACAGATGCAGACAGATTTCTGGATCTGGAATATGTTCTGCTTGACACTGGCAGAGAGAAAAGAAAGCTTGAAATTGAGAATGTTAGGTATTTCAAGAACCTTGTGATTCTGAAATTCAGGGGGATTGACAATATTAATGATATAGAGATGTATAAAAAAAGAGAACTCTGGGTTCCGAGAGAGGAAGCACAGGAGCTGGAAGAAGACGAATATTACATTGCAGACCTGATCGGTATGGACGTAGTTCTCGAAGACGGAAGCAAATTTGGAACTCTGAAAGATGTAATGGAAACAGG
>CAKSAW010000113.1 GCA_934437695.1 uncultured Blautia sp.
AACCAGGGTTATCCGCAACCGGGTAATATGATGAACCAGGGTTATCCGCAGCAGGAAAGCATGATGAATCAGAATTACTCTCAGCAGGGTGCTTCCCCCCAGATGTCACAGCAGGCAACAGGAGATACATGGGTATGTAGCTGTGGAGCTACAAATACGGGACGTTTTTGTGAATATTGCGGAGCACCAAAACCATGAATAAAAAAGATATGCCGGATACTGATTTTATAGTATAATAGACTTAACAGGTTACCGTTCATTATGTGACCGGTAACCTGATTTTAATTTGACCGGAAAGGAATCAAGATGTCCTATCAAAAGAAAAGAGTCTTATCCTATATAACAGTCCTGATGTTTGTTTTTCTGGCATTTATATGCAGATTGATCCGTTCGGATAACAATTTGCTTAGGATCATTGCAGATCAGAGTCGTTCCTGTATTTATCTTGGAATGTATTGTGCCTGGGTTATTTATCTGAATAAACATATCGTACATAAAAAAATGCGCCAGCATCTGACAGTTATAGGATGTCTGATGGTATTCTGGTTTTTTTTGCGTACAGTAAAATATTTCATTCTGCTGGATCCTCTTGGTGAACATATCTGTTGGTATCTTTATTATGTGCCGATGATCCTAATCCCCACATTTGGGCTGACAACAGCTTTGTTGCTGAATGAAAATAAGGAAGAGACAGTAAAAAAGATCAGTACAGTTCTTCTGTTTTGTGCCGTGATACTGATCTTATGTGTGTTTACAAATGATTTGCACCAACAGGTTTTTCATTTTTATCTGGAGCCACTATATTCAAGCAAGAATTACAGTTATGGAATTCTTTTTATAGTAATACAGTTATGGATCGTATTTTGCCTGATTACGATGGATGTAATATTCATCTGCAAAAGCAGGATTCCGGGCAAAAAACAGTTGTGGCTGCCGGTGATTCCGGGCATAGTGCTTCTTGGGTGGGATATAGGAAATCTTCTCCGCCTGCCCTTGATTAAAGTCATAGCCGGGGATATGACTGCTGTCTGCTGTCTGTGCATGGCTGCGATTTTTCAGAACTGTATCCTGTGTGGGCTGATCCAGACCAATAGCCGTTATTTTGAACTGTTTCAGGCAACTGGTGGCCTGGATGCGGAGATAACGGATGCTTCTTTTCAACGCTATTATTATTCCGGGGAATTCCCTAAGTTGTCCGGAGAAATGCGGGAATGCATAATTGCAAGATCCGCAGTGCAGGAACAGGGGATCAGGATCAATCACATTCCTGTTAAGGGAGGGCATTTGTTCTGGGCTGAAGATATATCTGTTCTTCTGGATCAGTATCAGGATATCCGGGAACAGCAGGAAGAATTGACAGCACGTCATCAGCTTCTGCTGAAAACCTATCAGCAGGAGGCAAAACGGAGAAAACTGGAAGAGCAGAACAGGCTTTTAAATATGATCCAAAGTCAGACCTCCAGACAATATGAGCTGCTTTCTCGATATATGGAGAAACTGGAACAGACAAAATCCCGGGAAGAATACGATATGATCCTGAGTAAAGTAGTGGTTGTGGGAACTTACCTGAAACGAAGGAAGAATCTGGTACTTACCAGATACAGCTCGCAGGGAGATTCACTGACAATGGCTGATCTGAAACAAAGTCTGGCAGAATCCTGTGAAAGTCTGAAATTGTGTAATATCCGCGCTGCTTATTTTGTCCAGGACAGAGAAAAGCAGCTTCACGCAGATGATGTGCTGAAATGCTATGATTTCTTTGAGTGGTTGGTGGAACAGTTATTTGACGTTATGAGTTCGGTGTTTTTCCGTGTAACTCAGATTGAGGAGAAACTTCAGATTTCTGTTCATATTGTATGTCCGGTAGATATCCGTACTTTTCTGCCGGAAAGGCCGGAACTTTTCATACAACAGGAGGAGGAACAGGAATGGTTTATCCGATGTCCAGTTTCATAGAAAGCAGTATAAAGATTCGGATTATAATAATGATTCTTATGGAAATCTGTCTGATCCTTGAACTGATCGTGATTTTTTCCAGGATCATGCGTTCTGCAGGAAAGAGGAAGATTATTAATACAGTGGTAGAGTTTATTATTTCATTTCTTTTTATGTCTGGACTTTTGAATGATTACAGGCATAGTCAGGGTGAAAAAATCTACAAACCAATGTTTCATTTATATCCGGCATATATTCTGCTGTCATTGGTTATTATACTGACTGTCTGTCTGATATGGTTAATACATGAAGAAATAAAAGAATATCACAATTCTTTATCTCCATGGTCGGTCTATGAAGCTATGAATAATGTCCCCTGTGGTGTCTGTGTTTCAGATCCAATGGGGCGTATTGTCCTGTGCAATATTAAAATGCAGGAATTGAGCAGGATGCTTACCGGAAACTCTCTGCAGGATTATGGGATTTTGCACAATATCATCATAAATAAGGCTTCCCGGCAGAAGAAAATTGCAAGATTAAGTTCAGACAGCAATGTGTTTTATTTTCCGGATGATTCTGTCTGGATGTTTCAGGAATATGAGCTGAGGGAGCCGGATCTATTGGGATATGTACAGACGGTTGCTATTGATGTTTCTGAAATTTATTATAATAGTGAAAAAATCAGAAATAATAATGAAAAGCTAGAGATTCTGAACAGAAAACTGGAAGAGATGTACGAAAAGATCGGAGATGAAATACGGGAGCAGGAAACTCTTGCCATGAAAATGCAGATACACGACAGCTTTGGCAGAAGTCTTCTGTCTATTCGAAGAATTCTGGAAAAAAAAGAGGAACCGGAAAATATGCAGAAACAGCTGGATACTCTTAAGCAGCTGGTCTATATTCTTACAAGCACAACTGTAGAAGTAGCAGAAGATCAATATAAGGATACAGAAAAACAGGCCCGGGAGCTTGGAATTTCAGTTCAGATACAGGGCAGCTATCCGGAAAATCTGATTTACAGACGTCTTACAGACAGGGCAATACGTGAGTGTGTGACAAACTGTGCACGCCATGCACATGGAACAGAAGTTTACGTGAATATAAAAAAATATGGAAAAGAATATCATATCCGGATCACCAATAACGGGGAACTGCCGGTAAAAGGTGCAAAGGAAGGTGGAGGGCTGTCAGCTCTCAGAAAAACAGTGGAGGCAGAGAGCTGCAGCATGGAAACAGTCTTTGAACCTGCGTTTTGTCTGAGACTGATAATGCCGTTAAAAGGATAAAAATGGTGTTTGGGAATGGGGAAGGAAATGATGCTATGGTACGGGTACTAATTGTAGAAGATCAGAAGATCATGCAAAAATATTTTGAATATATTGTTTTACAGGAGCCGGAATTCAGGCTGGTGGATATTGTTGCTGATTCCAGAGAGGCAGTGAAAATCTGTGGTTATTCAGCAATTGACCTGGTGTTGATGGATGTGCAGACTTTCCATAATCATGACGGATTGACTGCCGGAAAGACAATAAAGGAACAACATCCCGGTATAAAGGTGATAATTGTCACTTCGCTGATCGATCCCAAAGTACTGGAGAGAGCAAAAACAGGATGCGCGGACAGTCTGTGGTATAAAGACCACGGCGAAGAAGAAATCCGTGATGTGATCCATAGAACACTTATGGGAGAACGTGTTTTTCCGGATGTGACTCCAAATGTGGAAATGAACTGGATCACCAGTGGTGAGATCAGCCCAAGACAGCTGGAGATGCTGCGGCTTTATATCTGTGGAATGTCTTATTCTGAGATTGCAAAAAAGATGGACTGTTCTACATCGGGAGTACGATGGAATTTTCAGGAAATGATTGCAAAGGCAGGATACAGCTGTAAAGAGGATCTGATCGCAGCTGCCCTGGAAAGTAAACTGATCGTGACTACGCTGAAATAAAT
>CAKSAW010000114.1 GCA_934437695.1 uncultured Blautia sp.
TCTTTACATGGAAGATTGTTTATCATCATATGTCTGGTAAAAACCAGAAATCCATCTTCTATTCTTATCTTTCCGTACTTCATGATCCACCACTCCACTGTCTACGGTTTTTATTTTTTTCAGAATAACACAGAAATCGAAATTTGACAATTCCTGTCAAACGTTTATAATCATGGTAATATTTATTAGTTTTTTGAAAGGATTTACAAAAATGGATAATCTTGTTTTCTGTCTTAATGCTACGATCCCGATTTTTCTTACCTTAATGTTCGGACTCTTTTTCCGGCGGATCGGGCTCTTCGATGACACCTTTGTCAGCCGTCTGAATAAATTTGTATTTAATGCTGCTCTGCCTGCACTTTTATTTCTGGATATTGCAAAGTCGGATTTTTACAGTGTGTGGAATACAAAATTTGTATTGTTCTGTTTCTTTGTCACACTGATCAGTATCGGAATTTCCACAGGACTTTCCTATCTGCTGAAACCGCGCAATATTCAGGGTGAATTTATCCAGGCCTCTTACAGAAGCAGTGCCGCGATCCTTGGAATTGCAATTATCCAGAATCTTTATGGAAATGCAGGAATGGCACCGCTTATGATCATCGGAAGTGTGCCGCTTTATAATGTGATGGCAGTTATAACACTGTCTCTGTTTGCTCCAGAAGGTGGCAGGCTTGATGCCGCAAAGCTTATCCGAACCATGAAAGGAATTGCCACGAATCCTATTATCCTCGGTATCCTGTCAGGTATGGTATGGTCACTGCTACATCTGCCAATGCCGGCAATTCTGGACACTGCTGTAAATAATCTTGGAAAAACAGCAACTCCTCTTGGGCTGATGGCCATGGGCGGGGCGCTGAAATTCGGCAGAGCATTTGCAAGGCCAAAGCCACTGATCGCCTGTACCTTTCTGAAGCTTGTAGGATATGAAGCTGTATTTCTTCCACTGGCTGTACTTCTGGGATTTTCCCATGATATGCTGGTCGCGATCATTATCATGCTTGGTTCTGCCACTACTGTAAGCTGTTATATTATGGCCAAAAATATGGATTACGACGGTGATTTTACTTCCGGTGTGGTTATGACCACCACTCTTCTCAGCTCGTTTACCATGACGATCTGGCTCTACATATGCAAAAGCCTGGGACTGATATGATCCCAGGCTTTTTATATTAGAACTTTATATCAGCTTCAGATATTCCAGTCCGTTTCTTATTCCATAATGGAACATATCCTGTGTAATATGGTCGGCCAGAGCTTTTATTTTCTCTGAACCATTTCCCATGGCAACTTTCACTGCCGCATATTCAAACATGGCAAGATCATTATTGCTGTCTCCAAATACGATGGTGTCCTCCCACGGAATATCAAAAAGCCTACACACTGCTGAAATCCCTACTGCCTTGTTAAAGCCTTTTGGGACAAGTTCAATTGTAGTTCCCGCAATCCCTGAACCACTCTCATGACGGATAATATCATAATACTCACTCAGTTCCCTGCATGCAGCTTCTGCATCACATCCCTTTATCATTTTTGCACTGATCTTATTAATACGCATACAGTCCTCATTTCCTCTGATGGGGCGCCACTTGGGTCCTAAAGATTCTGTGATCAGATCCGTATACCAGTTCACATCTGTATTATATTCATCCTTATCATAATACATGAAATCTGCACCTTCCATAACCGGGACCAGACCATATCTGCGCAGGATTTCCACTGACTTTTTTGCAACTTCCGGAGACATCTCTTTATTAAAAAGACGCTCACCGTCCTTTTCAATAGTAGCCCCGCAAGCACTGATCATACCTGTAAGCGGAAGTTCTTCCAGATACCAGGAAACAAAAGCTCTGCTCCTGCCTGTACACAGCCACGCCTCATGACCGTTTTCTCTTAATTTTTTCAATGCCTCTTTCGTACTTTGAGGTACACCCTTTTCCATATCGCAGAGTGTTCCGTCTGCATCAAAAAACACTGCTTTTCTCTTCACTTTTTTATCCCCTGATCTTTATATTCACTTTTTATCTGCCGGTACGCTGATAATCTACGCAAAAAGAACTGCTGCTGCCTTTATCAGGCTCTCTGTATCCTTCGCACCTGTGGTTTCATATACAGAATGCATTGCAAGCTGTGCCAGACCGATATCTACTGTTTTCATAGGTACCTGAGTATTAGAAATATTTCCCAGTGTGGAACCGCCTGCCATATCTGAACGATTTACAAATGTCTGGTACTGCACTTCTGCCCTGTCACAGATATCCTTGAAAACTGCAGCGGACACTCCATCTGTACAATACTTCTGATTTGCATTGTACTTGATCACGATTCCTCCGTTCAGTACCGGACGATTTACCGGATCTGTCTTATCCGTATAGTTTGGATGGAGAGCATGGGCATTGTCTGCAGAGATCATAAAGCTGTCTGCAAGTGCCATATAATATTCCTCCTGAGTCCGCCCCAGTCCCATATTGATCCGCATCAGAGTATCCTTCAGGAATGTGGAAGCAGCGCCCTGTCTTGTACTGCTTCCCACTTCTTCATTGTCCAGTACACAGTGAACAGCAATACTTTCTTTACGCTCTCCCTTAAGAAATCCTTCCAGGGAAGAAAATGCACACTGCAGGTCATCCAGTCTGGGGGCAGAAACAAACTCCTCATTTACTCCCCACAGAGTACCAGGAGTTCTGTCATAAAGAAACAGATCATGTCCCAGAATATCTTCTGTCTTTACATCTGCAGCCTCAGCCACAGTTTCCATAAATCTTCCCTTTCCTTCCTTATCACTGAAAAGCGGCAGCATATCCTTCTGTACATTATATTTGTATCCATCATTTACTTCCCTGTTCATGTGAATGGCAAGATTGGGAATAACCAGCAGATCTCTGTCCACTGCCACCATCTTCTCTCTGACCTTTCCATCCTGACGGATGATCAGCCTTCCTGCCACTGACAGAGGTCTGTCAAACCATGGTGCCAGAAGCATACCTCCGTAACGCTCCACATTCAGTTTGATATAAGCATTCTCCACCTCTATCTCAGGATTCTCTTTGATCTTAAGAGAAGGAGAATCGCTGTGACTTGCCATAATATGAAACTTCCATACAGGCTTCTCAGGAACAGAAAAGGCTATGATTGCAGAATGATTTCTGGTCACATAATAATTTCCGCCTTTTTTTAAATTCCAGTGTTTCTCCTCTTTCAGTTCTTCAAATCCTTCTTTGTCAAGTCTTCTTGCCATCTCCTCCACTGCCTGAAATGCAGTTGGACTTTTCTCTATAAATTTCAGTAGCTTTTTTGCAGTTTTCTTATACATATCCTTATCTCCATTTATATCATTTTTATATCCTATTATAACCACCCTGTCCCATCTTCGCAACAAAACAGCAGCAGATATTTTCCTTCCAGAAAATATCTGCTGCTGTTTTTATTTCTGTCAGTCTTTAATGATCAATGCCATAAAGATCAGATCTGTATTTCCTGTATTTGCAAGCCCGTGTCCATGATTATCCGGAGTAAAAGTGATATCTCCGGGCTGTACCGGACGGTAAGTACCATTGTCATTATACTCTCCCTGACCTTCCAGGATATAATAAGTTTCACTCTCTCCATGATGTTCATGATATCCCAATGAACATCCCGGTTCCAGTGTTACCTGTGCGTACAATCCACATTTGCCATTTAACTGCTCCGCATCCAGGATTTCCTTGATAATTACATGTCCATTGCCGCCAGCCATATGCTCTTCTCGTCTGATTCTCATTGCATCGTCCTCCTGTAAATTATATTTCTGATAATGTCAGGATCAAAAAATATTCTGACCTGATATCTTATCATATCACGATACTGTATAAAATACCATTTTTT
>CAKSAW010000115.1 GCA_934437695.1 uncultured Blautia sp.
ATTTACACCAGCTTCAAGAGCTGCTCTGGCTTCTGCGCCGAATTTAATTTCTTTTGCCATGATAATATGACCTCCTGTTTAAACTCTGATTATTTAACGATTGCAAGAATATCATTCTGTTTTACAATGATATATTCTGTGCCGTCCATTTTTACTTCTGTTCCTGAATATTTGGAGTAGATAACTTTATCACCTACAGCTACTTCCATTTTTACTTCTTTGCCATCAACAACTCCGCCAGGTCCTACAGCTACAACTTCTGCCTGCTGTGGTTTCTCCTGTGCCTGTCCCGGAAGAACGATTCCGGATTTTGTTGTTTCTTCTGCTTCAACCTGTTTTAATACAACTCTGTCACCTAAAGGTACTAATGTCATGATCTATATCCTCCTTTATTCTCCAACCTGGAATCTCTGTTACCGTCTCTGCTATCCTTAATATCCGGTAACTGTTTCGGCACTCTGTCTAATCCTGCCGATTTTTGCTAGCACTCATTTACTTCGAGTGCTAATCACTGTCCTTATATTATTGAAAATGTGTTGATTTAGCAAGTGCTTCTAGAATCATAAAATAAGTTGTTTTCTTTCATTTTCTCTTTTATGCTTTATTTTTCTTTTATTTTCTTAATTTACAAATAATTTTATCCGATTTCGAAATCCTGTGTTTTACCCGAATCAAGTCAGTCTCCTGCTTCAATTGCAGACAACAGACTGACTTCACCGCAAAAAAAGACCATCCGCCATAAAGCAGACAGCCTTTTTACGATTTTTATTCTGTTATCCTGATCAGGATTTCTTATTTCTCTGAGCCTTGATCTCCTCCAGTTCATCAAAGATCACTTCATTCAGAACCTTTATATAAGTTCCCTTCATACCTGAAGATCTGGATTCGATAACACCTGCACTCTCAAATTTTCTCAGCGCATTTACGATAACAGATCTGGTGATTCCCACACGGTCTGCGATCTTACTGGCAACCAGAATTCCCTCATCTCCGTCAAGCTCATCAAAAATATGGATGATCGCTTCCAGTTCAGAGAAAGATAAGGTATTAAATGCAGATTTCACCACCTGCTGCTTCCTGTCCTCTTCTGCGTTCTCTTCGTGAACTGCACGCATCATCTCCAGTCCTACAACAGTTGTTCCATATTCACTGACAATAATATCCTCAATATCATACGGTTTGTCATAACGATACATAAATACTGTACCTAACCGTTCTCCTGCAATATCTATCGGATTAATGATCCCCTGATAACTGCTTGACACATGCTCAAACCCCAGTGTCTGAAGATTCACATTCTCCTTTGTTGACAAAACACCCAGAAATCTCTCATTTAATAATGAATCTACATATCCGCCAACCTTGTCCTCTATCAGTTCAGTGATCTCATCTACTCCTGGACATAAACTGACGCCCAGAACCTTTCCTTTTTTGCTGAGAACCAGAATATTAGAACTCAGTGTTTCCATCAAAACCTGACAGATATCATTAAATACCACTTTGCTGGAACTGCTGTTATGCAGAAGCTTATTGATTTTTCTTGTTTTATCCAGCAGCTGAACGCTCATATTGTCCTCCTTTCGCCCTGTGCATATCTGAAATCTTTTCTGACACTATTCCTTAAATGAACAGTAACTTTCTTTCATTCCAAAGGAAGATTCAGACACACTTGCTTATTAACATTACTCGTACTTTAATATTACACGTTTTCCTGATAAATTACAAGATAAATTTTACTATTTTTTAATTTATTTTTGTTTTTCTGAAAATAGATTCCTTTTGCAAATATTATTCAATAACTGGTAAGATTCTGTCTGAAACCAAAAAAATACAGGAAAAAGGCCATCTTCTTCCTGTATCTTTTACCATTATTATTTCTCGTCTTTCGCCTCTACATATCCACAGGTTTCCTGGCTACAGACAAGCTTATTCCCCTTTTCCACCATGTAGCTTCCACATTTTGGACATTTCTTAGCTGATGGTTTCTGCCAGGACATAAAATCACATTCTGGATTATCCTCACATCCATAATATTTACGTCCCTTTTTGGTTTTCTTAAGAACAATTTCTTTTCCGCATTTCGGACATGGCACACCAATCTTCTCAAAGTATGGTTTGGTATTTCTACATTCCGGAAATCCCGGGCAGGCAAGAAATCTTCCATGAGGACCATACTTGATCACCATATTTCTTCCACAGTTATCACAGATCACATCTGTAACTTCATCCTGAATATCAACCTTCTCAAGTTCTTCCTGTGCAGCATCCACGTCCTTTTTCAGATCAGGATAGAAATTGCTTACAACAGTCTTCCACTTAACTGTTCCTGCTGCCACGCAGTCCAGAAGCCCTTCCATAGTTGCAGTAAAATTCACATCTACAATACTTGGGAAAGCCTGTTTCATGATATTATTGACAACTTCACCCAACTCAGTAACGTACAGATTCTTCTGTTCCTTCGCAACATAACGGCGGCTGATGATCGTCGTGATCGTCGGCGCATAGGTACTTGGACGTCCGATTCCCAACTCTTCCATAGTCTTGACCAGAGACGCCTCTGTATAATGTGCAGGAGGCTGTGTAAAATGCTGTTCCGGTTTCAATTCCTTAAGACTAAGCTTCATTCCCTTTTCAAGACTCTGATTCAGAACATTTCCCTTTTTCTGGTCTTCTTCATCTGTGTATACAGACATAAATCCGTCAAATGCGATCTTAGATGCAGAAACTGTAAAGATATACTCGTCTGCACCAATCTTTACAGATGTTGTTTCGTATTTTGCAGGAGCCATTCTGCTGGCTGCAAAACGTCTCCAGATAAGCTGGTACAGTCTGAACTGATCCCTGGAAAGAGATTCTTTCAGAACAGCCGGTGTACGGCTGATATCTGTGGGACGGATCGCTTCATGGGCATCCTGGATCTTCTGTCCCTTTTTCACAGTTTTTTCTATCTGTGACACATAATCCTCCCCATACTGGGCAGTAATATATTCTCTTGCTGCTGCATCAGCTTCTTCAGAGATTCGAGTGGAATCTGTACGCAGATAGGAAATCACACCCACAGTGCCATTTCCCTTAATATCAATACCTTCATATAATTGCTGAGCCAGACGCATTGTCTTCTGTGTGGAGAAATTTAATGTCTTTGCAGCTTCCTGCTGTAAGGTACTTGTTGTAAATGGAAGCGGTGCATTCTTAATCCTCTCACCCTTCTTTACCTCAGTGATCTCATATTCTTTATCTTTAAGAGAAGCCAGAAGCTCATCCATTTCTTCTTTGTTATGGATGTTCATCTTCTTATCTGTTCCATAGAATTTCGCCTGCAAGGGCTTCTTCTCACCCTTCACCTGAAATTCCCCATCCAGGCTCCAGTATTCTTCCGGAATAAATGCATTGATTTCCTCTTCCCTGTCGCAGATAATACGAAGCGCAACAGACTGAACACGGCCTGCACTTAATCCTCTCTTGACCTTTGCCCAGAGCAGAGGACTGATAGTATAACCTACCATACGGTCAAGCATACGTCGCGCCTGCTGTGCATCTACCAGATCCATATCCAGATCTCTTGCCTGTTTAATGGAAGACTTTACTGCTGTCTTTGTAATTTCGTTAAAGGTAATCCTGTGCATCTTCTCAGGATTTTCTTTTAATGCCTGCATCAGATGCCAGGAAATTGCCTCTCCCTCACGGTCAGGGTCAGTTGCAAGATAAATCTTATCTGCCTTCTTTGCAGCCTTGCGAAGTTTTGCAAGCAGCTCTCCCTTTCCTCTGATCGTTATATATTTAGGTTCAAAATCATGCTCAACATCAATTCCGAACTGACTCTTCGGGAAATCACG
>CAKSAW010000116.1 GCA_934437695.1 uncultured Blautia sp.
GGTTCTTCTGATGGAACGTCTGATTCCTCAGGAGATTCAACAGATGGAAGTTCTGATTATTCAGACGGAAGCAGTGATGGAAGTGTGGATGACGGAAGTTCTGATGACAGTGGTTATGATGATGGCAGTTCTGATGACGGATACGATGACTCAGATGATTACAGTGATGATTCTGTAGATTACGGGGACGGATCTGAATAATTAAAAACAGATGAAACAGGCTGCATGGCAGCGGCAGATATACAAAAGAGCGAAGAAGTGCGAAAAAGTGCACTGATTTGCTCTTTTGTGTTTTTTACAAAAATCACATAAAAAATACAGAAAAATTGTTAAATATACACAGATTTTCAATTGACGTAGGGAATGTCCGTTGGTATAATAAAAGCTATAGAATGACTAAAAGTCAGTTCGTAGCTGCTGTCAAAATCCTATTTTGCAGACAAGTGAGTGGTATAGTTGTTTTGAAATAAATTTATATCCGTGGAAGGATAGAAACTGAATGTTAAGGGAGGACTCCAGATGGGTGAGAGTATGAAGTTTACGGATTTGGATCAGTATTTATTTGGTCAGGGAACCAATTATGAAGTGTATAAGAAATTGGGGGCTCATCCAACTACATATAGACGTAAAAAGGGTGTATATTTTGCAGTCTGGGCGCCAAATGCACGGTCTGTATCTGTGATCGGCGAGTTTAATGACTGGGATGAAGAGGCAAATCCCATGCAGAAGGTGGGACCGATCGGTGTTTATGAAGTATTTGTTCCAGGGGCAAAGATCGGACAGCTTTATAAGTTTTTTATTGTGGGTGCGCATGGAGAGGAGCTTTATAAAGCGGATCCTTATGCGAATCAGGCTGAAATGCGTCCGGGCACAGCGTCCAGGATTACAGATATCACAGATTATAAATGGAAAGATGCTGTATGGATCAAGAACAGAGAGAAATTCGATGAGAAAGTACAGCCTATGGCAATCTATGAGGTTCATCCCGGTTCATGGATGAAGCATCCGCAGACAGAGGAGAATGAAAAGGGATTTTATAATTATCGTGAACTTGCACATTCTCTTACAGCATATGTAAAGGAAATGGGTTATACCCATGTAGAACTGATGGGGATTGCGGAACATCCGTTTGACGGTTCCTGGGGATATCAGGTGACAGGATATTATGCACCGACCTCCAGATATGGAACACCGCAGGATTTTAAGTATATGATCGATTATTTCCATCAGAATAAGATTGGTGTCATCCTTGACTGGGTACCTGCCCACTTCCCCAAGGATGCACATGGTCTGGTGAATTTTGACGGAACTGCAGTGTATGAGCATGAGGATCCGAGGCAGGGAGAACATCCGGACTGGGGTACCAAGATTTATAATTACGGACGTCCGGAGGTTAAGAATTTCCTGATCGCAAATGCTCTTTACTGGGTTGAAGAGTGCCATGTGGACGGACTGCGTGTAGATGCAGTTGCTTCTATGCTTTATCTTGATTATGGCAAGAAGGACGGCGAATGGGTTGCCAATAAATATGGCGGAAATAAGAATCTGGAAGCGATTGAGTTCTTTAAACATCTGAACACTGTAGTCCTGGGAAGAAATCACGGAACTGTGATGATTGCTGAGGAATCTACTGCATGGCCTATGGTTACAGGTGATGCAGAGAAGGACGGACTTGGTTTCAGCCTGAAGTGGAATATGGGATGGATGAATGATTTCCTTGAATATATGAAGCTGGACCCGTATTTCCGTAAATTTAATCATAATAAAATGACATTCTCAATGGAGTACGCATACAGTGAGAGATATGTACTGGTTCTTTCTCACGATGAAGTAGTTCATCTGAAATGTTCTATGCTTGAGAAGATGCCCGGGGAATTGCCGGATAAGTTTAAGAACCTGAAAGCAGCATATTCCTTTATGACCTGTCATCCTGGTAAGAAACTTCTGTTTATGGGACAGGAATTTGGACAGCGTCGTGAGTGGAGCGAGGAGAGAGAACTTGACTGGTTCCTTCTGAATGAGCAGCCTCACAGAGATCTGCAGAAATATGTACAGGATCTGCTTACTGTTTATAAGAAATATCCTGCACTTTATGCTGCTGATAATGATCCGGAAGAATTTGAGTGGATTAATCCCAATGACGGAGACAGAAGCATTTTCAGTTTTGTGAGAAAATCACCTACAAAGAGAAATAATATTCTGTATGTAGTTAATTTTACACCTGTTGATCGTCCGGATTACAGAGTTGGCGTTCCGAAGAATAAACAGTATAAGCTGATCATGGATGAAAAGGGACTTCTGGAGAAGCCGAAGACATTTAAGTCTGCGAAACAGGAATGTGATAACAGACCATTTTCGTTTGCATATCCGCTTCCTGCTTATGGAGTTGCGATTTTTGTATATTAATTTCTCAATTACCTGAATGAGGCTGTTGTTGTTTTGAAAATATTATAGTTGAAGACAGCCGATATCTGGAAAATTCGTGAAATGTGAATAATTGCTTTTGGGGTTTGCCTGAGTTATAATTAACACGAACACAAGGAATAGAGAGAATAATTGTTTACATGTTGAAAGGAGAATGAACATGAAGGTATCAAACATTAAAGATATTGATAAATTTTTTGAAGTAGTTGACAGCTGCGATGGCAGAGTAGAATTAGTAACAGGTGAAGGCGACAGACTGAACCTTAAATCTAAATTATCCCAGTATGTATCTCTGGCAAATATTTTCTCAGGCGGAGAGATTCCGGAACTTGAGATCGTTGCATATGAGAAAAACGATATTGATAAATTAATGAGCTTTATGATCAATGGTTGATCATTAGTATACAGGTTGGGGACATGATGTTGGGTCATGTCCCTTTCTTTGCGTGTGACAGACTTGAAACTGCCGGATAGCTTGTGTATAATGAATGCGTTACAGGTAAATATATATAAGTAACCATGCAGCTTGAGAAAGTATCGGATGGGATACTTGAAAAATATAGAAAAACGAAAAGGAGAAATAGGAGAATGGCAACTAAGATTGATATTATTTCCGGTTTCCTTGGAGCCGGTAAAACTACATTGATCAAGAAGCTTCTGAAAGAGGCTTATGCAGATGAACAGGTCGTACTGATAGAGAATGAATTTGGTGAGATTGGTATTGACGGTGGATTCCTTAAGGAAGCAGGAATTGAGATCCGTGAAATGAATTCAGGATGTATCTGCTGTTCCCTGGTGGGAGATTTCGGCACTTCCCTGAAAGAGGTTGTAGACAAATATCATCCTGACAGAATCCTGATCGAGCCATCTGGTGTTGGAAAACTGTCAGATGTTATCAAAGCAGTACAGGGTGTCCAGGGAGATGTGGATATTGTGCTGAACAGTTATACAACTGTAGTTGATGCAAAGAAATGCAAAATGTATATGAGAAACTTTGGCGAGTTCTTTAATAATCAGGTTGAATATGCAGGTGCCATTATTATGAGCCGTACAGATATCATTGATGAGAAGAAAGCTCAGCAGGCAATGGAGCTTCTCCGCGGAATCAATGGAAAAGCTGCTATTATAACAACTCCTATCGAGAAACTGGAAGGAAAGAAAATTCTGGAAGTTATGGAGAAACCAGTATCTCTTGAGGAAGAACTGATGGCTGAAGAAGTATGCCCGGAATGCGGACATGTACATGAGCATGAACACCATCATCATGACCACGATCATGAATGTAGCTGCGGACATGACCATGAGGAGCATGAACATCATCATCATGACCACGACCATGAATGTAGCTGCGGACATGACCATGAGGAGCATAAACATCATCATCATGACCA
>CAKSAW010000117.1 GCA_934437695.1 uncultured Blautia sp.
TCCTTCCAGCACCAGTTCCCTGTTTGCAGGATTCTTATACTGCATCAATGCTCTCTGTATCGCTTTCTCATGGGGATTCTTCGGCACATATACCTTCTCACCTGTGAGTGGATGAATCCCCGTATAATACATACAGGTAGAAAGCGTGGATGGTGTGGGATAGAAATCCTGCACCTGTTCAGGAGTGAATCCAAGATCTCTCACATATTCTGCCAGCTTCACTGCTTCCTTCATAGTACATCCCGGATGAGAAGACATAAAATAGGGCACAGCATACTGCTGTTTACCTGTTTTTTTATTTTCGGCATCATATTCCTTCAGAAACTGCTGGTAAATACTGTGAGAAGGTTTTCCCATATATTTCAGTACCTGGTCAGATACATGCTCCGGTGCCACGCGCAGCTGTCCGCTTACATGATGCTCTACCAGTTCACGGAGAAATGTCTTATCTCTGTCTGCTACCACATAGTCAAACCGCACACCTGAACGGATAAATACTTTCCTGACTCCCGGGATCTTGCGAAGCTTTCTCAGCAGAGAAACATAGTCTGAGTGATCTACTGTCAGGTTCCTGCACGGTGTGGGGAACAGACACTGTTTGTTCTTACATACACCCTTTGTAAGCTGTTTCTGACAGGATGGCTGTCTGAAGTCTGCTGTAGGACCGCCTACATCATGGATATACCCCTTAAAATCAGGATCCTTTGTCATTCTTTCAGCCTCTTTGATCAAAGACTCATGGCTTCTTGTCTGAAGGATCCTTCCCTGATGAAATGTGAGGGCACAAAAATTACAGCCTCCAAAGCACCCTCTGTTGCTTGTGAGACTGAATTTAATCTCCTCAAGTGCCGGGATCCCACCCATTTTCTCATACATCGGATGAATTTTCTCTGTATAGGGAAGTGCATAAACATCATCCATCTCTTCCTGAGTTAAAGGCAAAGCCGGCGGATTCTGTACAATATATCCTTTTGTCCCGTAGGACTCTGCCATTGGTCTGGCACTGAAAGGATCTGTATTCTGATATTGAACTGCAAAGCTGTCTGCATAGGTTTTCTTGTCCTCTTTAACTTCCTCATAAGAGGGAAGAATGATCGGCTCATAAATCCTGGACAGGTCTTTACATTTAAATACTGTTCCCGGGATATAGGTAAGTTCCTCTACAGGAAGACCACTTGCAAGCGCATCTGCGATCTCTATAATAGAATGCTCTCCCATTCCATAAGAGATCATATCAGCTCCTGAATCAAGGAGCACACTGTGCTTCACCTTATTTTCCCAATAATCATAATGGGCCAGTCGTCTCAGGCTGGCTTCAATCCCGCCCAGGATAATGGGCGTCTTTTTATAGGTCTGACGGATCAGATTACTGTATACGATCACTGCACGGTCAGGACGAAGTCCCATCTGACCGCCCGGTGAGTAGGAATCCTTCTGTCTGTGTTTTTTTGACACTGTATAATGATTCACCATGGAATCCATATTTCCTGCTGATACCAGAAATCCAAGCCGGGGTTCCCCGAATATCTGGATACTCTCTTTCTTTTTCCAGTCAGGCTGGGGAATAATCCCTACTTTATAGCCGCGGCTTTCCAGCAGCCTGGCAATGATCGCCGTACCGAAGGAAGGATGGTCCACATAGGCATCGCCTGTGATATAGGCGAAGTCTACCTGTTCCCATCCTCTCTGTTTCATTTCTTTCTTTGTTACCGGTAAAAAATCCTGCATTTATATTTCCTCATATGTGTTGTCAAGCAATTATACATGATGGTATACCGCCTGTGCACGGTACCCCTCCGAAATAATATCAAGCTGTCTGTGGAATCGTTTCAGCTGCTGAAGATCCTTTGTCCTGAATACCCGCAGGAATTCATCCTGAATCTTCATGATCTCACGCTTATTTGCGATCTTATACAGATTCTCAATATTGATCAGGATATCCCTTACCAGATTGGACTGCATCTGGGAGGAATTCTGTGCATCCATGATCTCATTTCTCACTGAAGACATCTCATGGTCAAGGGCATTGATGGCATCCGCTGCCTTACTCAGGCGCTCCGCCACGTGTTCCGGCATATCACCTTTATACTTATACTGCAAAGAATGCTCAATCGTCGCCCAGAAATTCATAGCCATGGTACGAATCTGTATCTCTGCCTGCAGCTTCTTCGGTCCATTAACTGTATCTACAGTATAATAAATGATCAGATGATAACTTCTGTAACCACTCTGCTTAATATGTTTCAGATAATTCTTCTCACTCTTTATAGTCATATCACTTCTCTTCTGTATCAGAGAAGCAACTGTCTCTATATCCTCTTCAAACTGACAAATAATGCGGATACCTGCAATATCCTCCAATTCTTCTTCCATTCTGTCCATGGGAATATGCTTGCGCTGCATCTTCTCAAGGATACTGCTTACACTTTTAACTCTGCCTTCCACCTGTTCGATCGGGCAGTAAATATCATTCTCCTTACATTCATCAATAATGTGGTTGAATTTAACTTCCAGCTCTCTCACAGCCAGTTCATACGGGCACAAAATGCTTCTCCATAACTGTATTTCCATTTTCACTCGCTCCTTGCATTTCATACATTTTGTTATTATAGCATAGATTAAAAAAAATATCTCGCTAATATGAATAGTTTCTGATTTTTTTAGAAATTGCCTTCAGCACCCAGTAAGGATTTACACTCATTTCTTCATAATGCGGTGTTCTGATATAAATCCCAAGATGAAGATGAACCGGAAACATACCAACAGTCCCCTCTTCACCATATCCGGTATTTCCCATATATCCCAGAATATCACCTGCCGAAATCTCCTCACCTATCTGAAATTCTCTCTCATATGTATCTAAATGCGCATAATAGAAATACCCACCCTCAGGAGCACGTATTCCAATCCTGTATCCACCCAGTGGAAGCCATCCGATATTCTCCACCACCCCATCCGTAATACTCAGAACCGGATAAAAACCCGATTCCCTTTTACTGCCAAACAGATCACAGCCCTCATGTGTACGCAGACCACCATAATCTCTGGATTCACCATAAGTATCCTCAAATTCAATCTCCCCGGATGGAACAGGAAAATACTTCAGATCTGCCCACACAGCCCGATAAGCCTCCTTCAGCCGCTCATATTCTGCCGGCTTATACCTTTCATATGCCACACTGTCCGCATCCATCCTCTCAGGACAAAACCCGGAATTCAGCATCGTTGCAGTCAGAATGTCCGCAAAACCATCCACACCTGTCCCCGCATCCGCCGCAGCTCTCCATATACTGTGATAAATCTCAGGTCTCACACACTGCCGCCTGAAATCCTCCTCCTCGCACGTATCCCCCTTCAGAACAGAAGCACGACTGCGCATAACCAGCGTCACCTGCAGCACAGACACCACCCCCATCCAAAGAACACATCCCACCAGAACACTTCGCAAACCACACGGTCCAGACATACAGGACACCTCCGCATTCTGATACAATATATGCCCCATCCCCCTCACCTAGAACCCCCACCTCAAAAAATCCCCAGTTTTTTCCCAACACCCTCAATAACAGATAACCCGTTTTTTCCAGAAAAAAAGCACCCCACCACAACAGCAGGGTGCCAACACACTCAATCCTTAAGAGCCTCCAAAACCTTCACCAGATACTTCCACACTCTCTCTGTAGAAGAAACACTGAGCACCTCTTCAGACGTATGGATATCCTTCATATCCGGTCCGATAGATACGCAGTCAAGACCTTCCATCTTCTTATAGAAAAGTCCACACTCAAGACCTGCATGGAT
>CAKSAW010000118.1 GCA_934437695.1 uncultured Blautia sp.
GTTAAAATGGTAATGTTTTTCTTGTGTACAGTAGAGCGCCATAGTATAATAAAACCAGTTTTTTGCATACGTTTAAAAGTTATAATAAGGAAATTGGCAAACCAGATGAAAGTTTGGGACGCAAAGCTACAGGGTCTGTAAAATGGCAGCCAGTTGCATGAAATGAAGTGCACTGTCTGTTTGACAGTGTTTTTTTGAGGAATGACTTATCAACAGAAGATGAAAGGCAAAGGAAAGTTATGAAATTGAAAAAAATATTTGGTGTATCTGTTGTAACTGTGCTGTTATGTCTTACTGGCTGTACGAATAAGAATGCGACGAGTGAACATGAAGCAGTCACTATTCTGGCACCTTATTTAGAGTGTGATCGATTAGCTGATCTGGTACATGAGAAGTATCCGGAAGTAAATCTGGAGATTCTTTCCTATTCGGGTGCAAACACAACACAATATTTACAGAATATGTTAGCAGCAGATGACCTTCCCGATATTTGTACACAGACAGTTTATGATCCAAACATCAATGACATGAGTGATAAGATGATCGATCTTTCAAGTTATGATTTTACAGACAACTATGTAGAATCCAGACTGCAGGATGTCTCAGATGATGGAGCCATTTACATGCTTCCGTCAGCCTACAGCTGTATAGGCATTACCTATAACAAGACTTTATTAGAAGAACATGGATGGGAACTCCCAAAATCCTTTGCTGATCTGGAAAACCTGGCAGAGGAAGCAAAGGCGGCAGGGGTACAGCTGTGCCTGGCGCAGATTGCATATCCGGGTTATGGATTTCAATATATGTGCAATATTGCGGATACGGGATTTCTGGGAACTTTTCAGGGCAAGCAGTGGCAAAAGGATTATCTGACAGGAAAGGCCAATGTGAGTGATACACAGGGTATGATGGATTGTATGGAATATATTCAGAAATGGAAAGACCTGGGTATGTTTACTGCTAATGAAAAGAATCCCCGGAGCGATGACGAAACCAGAAATGAATTTATGGAAGGCAATACGTTATTCCTGCTTGGAAGTAAAAATGGTATTGGAGAAACAGATGATACAAAGGATCAGTTTGGATTAATGCCATATCTTTCTGAAGACGGAAGCCAGAATGTATATATTTTGAATGTGACACGCTATCATGGATTGAGCAAAAAATTAGAGGAGAATCCACAAAAGCTTGAAGATGCATTAAAAGTTATGGAGATTCTTTCTTCCGTGGAAGGAACAACTGCGATATATGATGAATCAAAATTAAAATCGAACCTTTTACCGTTTAAGGACTGGAATGCAGACGATACCTATTATGGAGATATTGCAGATGAGATCAATGCCGGAAGTACGGCACCGCTTATTTATGCAGGGTGGGAAAATACATTGGTAACTACTGGAAATCGTATGCTGGAATATCTTCAGGATCAGGCAACGCTTGAAGATGTTGTGGATCAGCTGGATACGGATCAGGATTCTGTAGTAAACAATAAACCGGAAGTTATTACGACTGCAACTGAAATTATTTCTCAGGAGAGCTGTGCAAAATTGATCGGAAAAAGCTTTATGGAAGCAACAAAAAGCGACGCAGCACTGATTTCTCTTGGAAAATGGATCCAGGGCAATGGAAAAGATCAGAACAAAGAGGGTGTGAATGGCAATCTTTATGCACAGGATATTACAGAAGCTGATATTTGTACGATTCTTCCAACAAGCTGGTATGGCACAATACAGACAGCGAAAATTACAGGGAAAGATATCAAAAAGTTATGTGAAAATGGTTATGATGCCGCAGGTACAGGCAATACTTATCCATATGTGCTGGTGAAGGATAAAGAACTTGAAGATGATGAAACTTATCAGGTTGTTATTTGCGGAGCAAATGAAGATGTTGCAGTAAATGACAGTGGTATTGTGGGAATGGATGCAGCGAAAGATTACTTTTCAAAATTTAAAACACTGAGCGAGGCAGATGTGAAATGAAACTAAGTCAGAACAGTACATTGGAGAAGATAAATAAATATAAAAAAATTATATTGGGATGTATTGTTACGATCTTAGTGATGCTCGGTTTATTTATTTTCCTGAATCAGTCATATATTCAAAAGTTTATTTATGAAGAACGATTGAACCAGATGGATGAAATTACCCATCAGATGTTTTTGAATCTGGAAGATGTTATGGGCACAAAATGGGATTATGTCCAGGTACAATGTAACCTCATAGAATCTACTGATATACAGACTGTGGATGATATGAGCCGGCATATGAAAACAATAACAGATTTATATGAATTTGAAGATTCCAAGATAACATTGCTGGCAGTGGATGACAGTGGAAAGTACTATACAGAAGAAGGAAACCAGGGAATAGTGAGAGATGCATATCATTTCGAGAACAGCCCTGAAAAAATCAGCTACGTGTCGAATTTTATGACAACAAATGAATCCCGTATGGTTTTTTTAAAGAAACTGGATCATCCCATCAGACTTCAAAGCGGTCAGATTATTAATTATTATGGTTTATATCAGGATATGCGGGAGCTGAACAAATATTTTGGCTGTGATGCTTATGAAAACAATAACAGTGTCTATATTCTTGATGATAATGGCTTTAAACAGTTTAACAGTAATAAAGTAGAACTGATTAAAGGACATAACGTGTTTTCCGTATTAAAGAAGATGGAATATCTTCATGATTCTTCCTTTGACAAAACGGAAAAAGAATTAAATGAGAAAGGTGTAAGTTATTCCAATGCTATACTTGATGGGACAGAATACTATTATGCTTTAAAAAGAATGGATAGTGCAGCATGGACCCTGATCTTTCTGGTGCCGGCAGAATATGTAGCAACGAATACGGTAAGGCTTGTGAACCTGATTGTGTGCTTTATCATTCTGTTTGCAGTTGTTGCTGCAGTTTGTGTAATTACAGCTATCGTAACAGTGCTTAGAAAAAAACAGAGTGAAGCAATTGAGGCTGAAAGAGAAAATAACGCAAAACTGGAAACAATCAATACAGAACTTACACAGGCAAAACAGGCAGCTGAACAGGCATTTGAAGTAGCCAGTTATGCCAGCAAGTCCAAAAGTGATTTTCTGGCAAATATGTCCCATGATATCCGTACACCAATGAATGCAATTACCGGTATTACATCATTGCTTGAACATGATGCAGGAAATGAAGAAAAAGTAAGAGAATATGCTAAAAAAATAGATGTTTCTGCACAGCATCTGTTGGGGATTATCAATGACGTTCTGGATATGAGCAAGATTGAGGCAGGAAAAACGGTTTTTAAGTATTCTGATTTTTCTATTTTGGAATTTATGCAGGAGATCCAAATGATGTTCCGGCCACAGGCAGAGGGAAAATGTCAGAAGATGATAATGAATTATGACAATATCAAGCATGAGTGGGTGAATGGTGATCAGGTTCACCTGATGCAGATTTTCAGCAACCTGCTGTCTAATGCAGTGAAGTATACACAGGAAGGTGGGAAAATTCATTTCCTTGTAGAAGAATATGAAACAAAATCCAGGGCGTATGCAAAGTACCGTTTCTTAGTTAGCGATAATGGTATGGGAATGTCGGCAGATTTCAAGGATACAATTTTTGATGCGTTTACCCGTGCGGAAAGTTCCCTTACAAATAAAATACAGGGAACCGGACTTGGAATGGCGATTAC
>CAKSAW010000119.1 GCA_934437695.1 uncultured Blautia sp.
ACTAATGCCATTGTTACAATGAAGGAAGTAATTGAGCATCTCTATAACAGAGAGTACAATGGAAAAGTGATCATTGATGATACACTGAAGGCTGCCATTGATGCATATTATGAGCAGTATGGTGCAAAATAAGCAGATGCAGGTAAAAATATACAGATAATGAAACGAGTGAGGATGACTATGAACGAAAAAATTTATAAAACTATGTCTTCCACAGGAGCATGCAGTCTGGCAGTTGGGATTATTGTGCTGGCAACGGGAATCGTAACAGGAATTATGATGATCGTAAATGGTGCAAGGCTGTTGAAAAAGAAATCAGAAATATTGCTATAAAAGACCGCAGGACCACATGGAGAAATTTTCCGAACTGTATTGCTCAGTTCGGGAAATCTGCTCTGTGTGGTTTTTCAATCGGAAACAGGAGAAAACATTGAAAAAAGAAACAAAGCATATCATACGGACACTGGGAACGGTTCTGTTTATCCTGTATGTACTGGCACTGGTATATTTCCTTTTCTTTTCGGAAGAATATGGAAGAGTAGCAATGGAAGAAAGGGAATACAGGTATAATCTTATACCGTTTGTTGAGATACGACGCTTCTGGATATACAGAAAGCAGCTTGGATTCATGGCAGTATTTACCAATATTTTTGGAAATGTAATAGGATTTCTTCCCTTTGGATTTATATTGCCGGTTATTCTGGAAAGAATGAGAAGTGGATGGCTGATCATACTGGCCGGTTTTGGGCTGAGTGTTACGGTAGAGGTGATCCAGCTTATCACAAAGGTTGGATGCTTTGATGTGGATGATATGATATTGAATACAGCAGGGGCAGCACTTGGATATCTGCTTTTTTTTATCTGCGATCATCTGAGGAGAAAGATTTATGGCAAAAAGATATAGATATGCATTTGCAAAGAAAAAAGAGGCACAAAAAGGCAAACTGTCTACAGCGTTGGCTGCAGTTTCCCTGTTTTTATTTGTGATCGCAGTTTTACTGGCGTTTTTTATGGAAGGGAAATTTGGATATATTGTAGGGGGCGTCAGCCTTTGTGCAATGCTGCTGTCCATATATGGATTTGCGATGGGGCTTATGAGCTTCTCAGAGGAAAACAGGACACACAGGACGAGTATGATCGGCTCTGTTGCAAATGGAATCGTAATGATAGGCTGGCTGGGGATTTTTCTGTTGGGGATTTCCGGCTGAATGACAGTACCACAGTCTGGTAAAATGAGTTTGCAAAACTGTAAAGGAGATATATAGTTTGGACGAATGGGTTATGGAACGGTATGAACTGGCAAAAGAAAGAATTGCCCAGATACCGGAAGAGAAAGCGGCAGAAGAACCGTATCGTGATTTTTTTGAAAAAGAAGCAATGCTTTTACAGCAGGTGCTCTGCGTAATGGATCACGGAACAGAGGGAAAGACCTTTGATGAACTGAAGAGACAGAATCATGAATTATATCAGGATATTCTGCCCGAAAATTATGAGAATTCTTATGGAAATCCTGCATATGCACAGAAAATGCTTGAGGAATATGGAAAAGTATTCACATTCCTGTATGCTGAACTTCATGGTGCCATTGCTTATGCTTTTGAAAAGAAAGTGTGGGATCTTACGGTTGTGCTGGAATTATTTCTGGAGATCTATTCTGCATTTGTACAGGAAGAGATCCCAACTGAAAAGCAGGTAAAAGAGATCCTTGTTTCTTATGTAAATGATTACTGTCAGGATATGATAGAAACCAGGATTAAAGAGGCCATTGATCCTGAAAATAATTTTGTAGTGGATATGATCATGAACTCTGATCTGAATGATCTGAGTTATCTGTACCAGTCAGGAGAATATGTTTCAGATAATGAACTGAAAACTGCAGAATTTATGAATTCTCTTGAGCAGAAGGAAATCGACGAGATGGCTCGTACTTATACAGAGGGCTATCGAATGGGATTCATTGCAGGAAGAAAAGATCTTACAAAAAAGAAAACAGTTAATATACGCTATAATCTGGGATTTGAACGTATGGTAAAGGCAGCTATTCTTCAGTTTAAGGAGATGGGGCTTCAGCCTGTTATTTATCGCCATGCTCTTCATGCGGTAAACAGACGGAACCAGTTCAGAAATGGATTTACAGGAGGTATTGCAAATCCTCAGTTTGATTATGACCACAGACAGGACAGTGCACTGTTTATGGATTCTGACTTTGTGAAGCGTAAACTTCGTGCAATGCAGACTTCTTATGATGAATATGCAGATCTGGCAGCAGTACATGGAGGACCTGCGTGCATTGAGACTTTTGGTGAGGCACCATTTTCACCTGTCAGCAAACCTGAGAGCTGGACTTTTACAGAAGCCCAGCAGAAACTTCAGCTGGAACTTGACAATGAATCCGGTCAGATCACAAACCGTTATATTAAAGGTGATGAGAGAAGCTTTACTATTATAGCTTACCCGCTGCCTGAGATCGGAGAGAATTTCCGGGAAATTTTCCGTGAGATCGTTAAGATCAATACCCTGGATTATAAAAAATATCAGAAAATCCAGCAGGAGATCATTGACACGCTTGATACCTGTGAATGGGTAGAAATTAAAGGAAAAGGAGAAAATGAAACAGATCTTCTTATCCATCTCCATGAATTGACTGATCCGAAAACACAGACAAATTTTGAAAACTGTGTGGCAGATGTAAATATTCCGGTAGGCGAAGTGTTTACTTCACCTGTACTTGCCGGAACAGGCGGAATGCTCCATGTTTCAAAAGTATACCTTAACGGATTGCAGTTTTGTGATCTGAAACTTGTATTCGATTGCGGTCAGGTGATTGATTACAGCTGTTCCAATTTTGATACAGAAGAAGAGAACAGAAAATATATTGAGGATAATATCCTGTTTCATCATCCGAAGCTTGCAATGGGCGAATTTGCCATCGGTACCAATACAACTGCTTATGTAGCTGCACAGAAATATAATATTGCAGATAAACTTCCAATTCTTATTGCTGAAAAAATGGGACCGCATTTTGCAGTAGGTGATACATGCTACAGCTGGTCAGAAGATACTCCGGTCTACAATCCGGATGGAAAAGAAATTATTGCAAGAGACAATGAGATCTCTGAGATGAGGAAAGAGGATGTAAGCCTTGCATATTACGGATGTCATACAGACATTACCATCCCATATGATGAACTGGGCAGTATCCGTACAATTGATGATGAAGGAAATATGACTTCCATTATAGAAGATGGAAGGTTTGTACTTCCGGGTACTGAAGCACTGAATGAGCCCTTTGAGAAATAATATTCACAAAAATTATTAGTTTATCAAAATATTTCTTTGTCTCAATTCGGTTGACAGGAAAAGGGAATCTTAGTAGAATCTACGGTTAGAGAGGGTTTTTGAGAAAATCTTTTCTAACCGTACTTTTTTTATCAATAAAATAAAAACAGAATCTCAGACAGATAAAATATGGTCTGTCCGAGTATACTTGAGAAGAAAAGGAGAACAATCATGGCAAAAGTAGGAATTGTGATGGGCAGTGATTCAGATATGCCGATCATGAGCAAAGCGGCAGACATTCTGGAGAAACTGGGAATTGATTACGAGATGAAGATCATTTCCGCACACAGGGAACCGGATGTCTTTTTTGAATATGCAAAAACAGCAGAAGAAAAAGGCTTTAA
>CAKSAW010000120.1 GCA_934437695.1 uncultured Blautia sp.
CATGTGATCAAAATGGGACGTACTCAGATGCAGGATGCGGTGCCGATCAGACTGGGACAGGAATTTAAAGCCTACTCTGCTGCGATCATGCGCGATATCAACCGTATGGAAAAAGCTATGGATGAGATGCGTACCCTGAATATGGGAGGAACTGCTATTGGTACAGGAATCAATGCAGATGAGATATATATGCAGAGGATCGTTCCTAATCTGACTGAGATTTCAGGAATGAATTTTATCCAGGCATTTGACCTGATCGATTCTACACAGAATCTGGATCCTTTTGTGTCTGTATCCGGTGCTGTAAAAGCATGTGCAGTGACCTTATCAAAGATGTCAAATGATCTCAGACTTATGTCCTCAGGCCCATGTGCAGGTTTCGGAGAGATCAATCTTCCGGCAAAACAGAATGGTTCTTCTATTATGCCAGGTAAGGTAAATCCGGTTATTCCTGAAGTAGTAAATCAGGTAGCCTTTAATATAATAGGAAATGATATGACTATCACTATGGCAGCAGAAGCAGGACAGCTGGAACTGAATGCTTTTGAACCGATCATCTTTTACTGTATGTTCCAGTCTATTGACACATTGGCTTATGCAGTTGAGACACTGGTTGATAACTGTATAACAGGAATTACGGCAAATGAAGAAAGATGCCGTGAAATGGTAGAAAACAGCGTAGGTATCATTACGGCGATCAATCCGCATGTTGGTTATCAGAAAGCTGCTGACATTGCAAAGAAAGCACTTAAAACAGGCGAATCAGTCCGCAGTCTGATCCTGAAAGAAAAACTGATGGATGAGGAAGAACTGAATCAGATCCTTGATCCCGTACATATGACTGAGCCGGGAATTTCAGGTAAGGATTATATGAAAAATATGGAATAAGATTTGTCTGATGGGATCAGAACTGAATTAGAACTAAATAAAATAAAAAAAGAAACAGATATTCGCAGATTTTTATAGTCATAAGGAATATCTGTTTCTTTTTTATTTTATTCTGCCATTGAAGTTATTTAAAAAACTGTTTCGTTATAACAGAGGAAGGCAAGACATAACAGTTATCTGCGGACACGTTTTTCTATAAATCCCAGGATCCCATACAGGATAATGGCAATAATGCACAGGATGATGATGGACATCAGTACCCAGGTAAGTTTAAAAGTCTGACTGGAATAGATGATCAGGTAGCCAAGACCTTTTCTGGCACCGATAAATTCTCCTATGATCACACCTACCAGACACAGACCGATATTTACTTTCATGACACTGAGCAGCAATGGAATAGAAGATGGAAGGATGATCTTTGTAAGTTTTTCTTTCTTGCCACCTCCAAGTGTTTCTATAAGTTTTAGCTTTTCAGAGTCTGCTTCGCAAAATCCTGTGTAGAGATTCAGGATAGAACCAAAGATTGCAACAGATATTCCGCAGACGATGATGGTCCGTTCATTGGCACCCAGCCATACAATGAGCAGAGGTGCAAGTGCGGATTTGGGAAGACTGTTCAGTACAACAAGGTAAGGTTCTGTGATCTTTGCAAGTCTGGGACAGGTCCACAGCCAAACAGCCATACCTGCACCCAGAAGCACAACTAAGAGAAAGCTGATCATGGTTTCTGTAAGTGTAACATAAAGATGTGGAAAAACAGAACCATCGCTGCACATACTGCGAAAGCTGTTCCAGATCATACCAGGGCTGCTGAAGATAAAAGAATCGATCAGTCCTTTTCTGGCAGAAATTTCCCAGAGACTCAAAAAGAGAAGGAGAATAAAAATCCTCAGAAAAATAATAAGTGCCGTTTCTCTTCTGTGATGATGGATATATTGCTGCTGATTATATGAGGTTTCAGCCATTGTGGTCCAACTCCTTCCAGATCAGATTAAAGTAGGATTTAAATTCAGGTGCGTTTCGGGAAGTCATGGGCGTCCGGTCTGCCAGATCAAAATGGATGGATATGATCTTATGGATACTGGCTGGCCGTGGGGACAGAATAATCACCCGGTCTGCCATACTGATGGCTTCTGAAATATCATGAGTGACAAGGATTGCTGTCTTTTTTTCCTGCCTGAGGATTCTGCCGATATCATCACTTACGCTGAGTCTGGTCTGAGAGTCCAGTGCAGAAAAGGGCTCATCCAGCAGAAGCAGTTCCGGCTTTAATGCCAGGGTACGGATAAGAGCAGCTCTCTGGCGCATACCGCCGGATAATTCATATGGATGGGCATTACGGAATTTGTCCAAACCGTAGTCAGAAAGAAGCTGGTCTATATAGGAAAGCTTTTCAGCAGTGAGTTCTTTGCGGATCTCCAGTCCGAGAAGAACATTTTTATAAATGGTCCGCCACTCCAGCAGATGATCCTTTTGTAACATATATCCGATACGGCAGTCTCCGGAAGTGACAGGTGTGCCATCCAGAAGAATCTGCCCCTGTTCCGGGCGGAGCAGACCACAGATCAGGTTCAGCAGTGTGGTTTTTCCACAGCCGGACGGTCCGACGATGGCAAGAAATTCACCGGGCATCATTCGAAAGGATATATGAGAAAGGGCAGGGGTTTCCCCTGATAAACTGTGATAGGAGAGACAGACATCTGTAACATCCAGCAGTGGCTTCATACAGATACCTCCTGGCGATAATATTATTACTGTTCATTTCGCTCTCAGCAACTGAAAAGTAACAATATTTATCTTATATTTTCATAATTTATGATATGCAGGAGAGGTGAGGTGTGATATAATAGATAAACTATAGCGTTTTAACCGGATCAGGTAGTGAAGCGGATAATTTTATCCGCCTGACGTGGAACAGGAAAGTGTAAACAAATGAGAGACAAGAAAAAAGTAATATTTAATACGGTCTTTCTGATCCTTGTTTTTTCCCTTACTGTATATATGGTATTTAAGGGAGAGGATCTGGGAGAGATTATCCATACAGTGCAGCAGGCAGATCCGTTTTACTTACTGCTCAGTGTTGTATGTGTAGTATTGTTCATACTTGGTGAATCAGTGATCATTTTTTATATGATGAGAACTCTGGGGGCAAAGGTAAAGATGGGACATTGTGCCCTGTATTCTTTTGTCGGATTCTTTTTCAGCTGCATTACTCCCTCTGCTTCAGGAGGACAGCCAATGCAGATCTATTATATGAAAAAGGATAAACTTCCGGTGCCTGTCACTACACTGGTGCTGATGATAGTTACCATTACATATAAAGCAGTTCTGGTGGCCATCGGAGTGGTGATCTGGCTGTTTGGAAAAGGATTTCTGGAGGGATACCTTGGACAATATATGTGGGTATTCTATCTTGGCGTAGGCCTTAATATTTTTTGTGTCACTTTTATGCTGATCCTTGTATTTGCACCGGGTCTGGCAAAATGGATCATGGTCAGAGGTCTGAAGCTTATCGAACATTTTCGTTTCCTTAAGCCAAAAAAGACCAGGCTTGAGAGGCTGGAAGCGTCCATGGATCAGTATCATGAGACTGCTGCTTTCTGGGCAGATCATAAGTTGGTGATCCTGAAAGTTTTTCTGATCACTATGGTGCAGAGGATTTTATTATTTACAGTTACATACTGGGTATATCGTTCACTGGG